>CAIKGX010000161.1 GCA_903827075.1 uncultured beta proteobacterium
AGAGATTGATTTGATTGCGCGCTATGTTGCACGCATGCTAGAGACAAAAGCTAACTAATTATTTTGTCTGATAACGGGTTGGATCGCTCAGATTTGCTTGCTTAAAACCAATCTGCCTTAGTCGGCAAGACTCGCATTCACCACAAGCCTCACCTAAGTCATTCGCTTGGTAGCAAGAAACCGTTTGTGAGTAATCTACACCTAGCGTAGTTCCCAGTTGAATGATCTGCGCTTTGCTCATGCTAATGATGGGGGCGTGCACTCTAAAGCGGTTGTCATTATTAATCGCCTCTACCCCAGCTTTGGTTGCCAGATTGGCCATCGTCTCGAATGAAGCCACGTATTCTGGTCGACAATCCGGGTAGCCAGAATAGTCAACTGCATTGGCACCATAAAACACATCTAAGCCACCAAGAGACTCAGCCCAACCAAGCGCGAGCGAGAGCAAGATCGTATTGCGTGCTGGCACATAAGTAACCGGGATCTCATCCTCTTTTCCAGGCGTCGTTGGCACGGCAATGGAAGAATCCGTTAGTGCCGAACCACCAAAACGAGTGAGGTCTAAATTGACTACCTCATGACGAATAACGCCCAGTTTTTTGGCGATATGTTTGGCAGCTGCTAGTTCAGAGGAGTGCCGTTGACCATAGCCAACCGACAATACATAGGGCGCATAGCCTAAGTCTTTTGCAAGCGCCACGATGGTGGTGGAATCTAAGCCGCCAGAAAATAAAATGACTGCGGGGGCATTCGGTTTGCGTGGAGCACATTGCTGGAAGGCGGCAGACAACTGAGACATGAAAACTACTTCGTAGCTGCTATCAGCTGTTGCGCTTCTTTAGCAGTGTCAGTGTCAGGGTATTTCGCGACAATCTCGGTAAAGGTTTTCTTGGCCACTACTTTGTTGCCACTCTCTAACTGCGCATTACCCAAGGTCAGCATTGCTGCGGGAATGCGAGGATGATTTGGGAAGCGTTTAATTAGGCTTTGCAGCTGTGCAATCGCGCCAGTGTAGTCTTTTATGCCGTACTTGCTGTTACCGCTCCAAAAAAGCGCCAGAGGCAAATAAGGACTCTTAGGATATTTATTGGCAAATGCAGAAAAACCTTCATCGGCTTTCTTGAGATTGCCAGCCTGAAAGGCTTTTAAAGCATCGTCATAGGCTTTTTTCTCGCTAGGTTGGACAATGCCACTAACGCCTTCGATAGTCACAGTGCGGGGCTCAAAATTACCTAAGCGAGTATCTAAATCTTGGTAGTACGTTTTCTGGCTTGCGTTAATGTCTTCGCCTTGCTTCTCTAAGTTCTCAACCTTACCGCGTAACTCAGCATTTTCTGCTTTGAGCTTTTCAATTTGATTTTGCAAATCCATCTGAGTAGTGGCTAAGGTTTTACGTAAATCTAAAATCGCTTTACGTGCCTCATCATCGGCAAAGAGAGCCCAAGCGCTATTGGAGGCGCTTAAGCAAACGACGGTAACACTTAAACAAAACGCTCGTGAGAGCGTTTGTTTAACAGACTGAGAATGCTTACTCATTAGTTCGTGATGTAAACAATGTCAGCACGGCGATTTTCTGCCCAAGCTGCCTCAGTATCACCTTCCGCTTTTGGTTTTTCTTTACCAAAGCTGACGGCTTCCATTTGACCATCAGAAACGCCCATCAAGTTCAATGATTTACGCACTGCGTCTGAACGGCGTTGGCCCAAGGCTAAGTTGTACTCAGCTGTGCCACGCTCATCCGTATTGCCTTGGATGATGACTTTTTGTTTAGGGTTAGCTTTCAAGTAGCTAGCGTGTGCAGATAATTGCTTTTGGTATTTGGTCTGAACGGTGTACTCATTGAAATCAAAATACACACTGCGTTGGAACAGTGGGCTGCTTGGGTCATTCCATGGCTGTGAGCCAAAATTACCACTTCCTCCGCCATTGGCAGCATCGACATCATCTAATTTAACGCTTGAGCAGGCCGCCAAAAGGAGGGCTGTTGCGCCTATGAGGGCAAAAGTGGCTGCACGGCG
>CAIKGX010000162.1 GCA_903827075.1 uncultured beta proteobacterium
CTCGATCAGCGTCACTAGATCGGGTCAATTTGATTACAGAGCGCTCACATTGCAATGGGGCGATATTCTTTGCTCCAGTTTCAATGGCTTTCTCCACGATCCAGTCCATTTTGTCCCCACCAGCTAAGCCTTGGGCCAAAGTGATCGCATAGGAAGACTCACGATGGGTGTCAATGTGGATGTCACTGAGCTGAACTTCCCCTGTTTTTCCAGTAAAAGAGAGGAGATTTGCTTTGGCAACTTGGCCATTTCCATCAAATACAGGGAAGGTTTCCCCGGCTTGGATGCGGCGAACTCGCAAATGATGGGCTATCTCAGAGGTGAGAGCAGTTGGCTTTTGGGTTTGCCATGGGCTGGGAAGATAAAATTGAGGCATTACTGAAATGTAGCCGATTTATTTTCCTCGAGACCAAATTTACGATGTCAAATCTTCAAATTCGCATGGCCAATGCTATTCGTCATTTAGCAATGGATGCAGTACAACAAGCTAACTCGGGCCATCCTGGGATGCCAATGGGTATGGCAGAAATTGCAGTCGGACTTTGGAACGAACATTTACAACACAATCCAACGGATCCCCATTGGATGAATCGTGATCGTTTTGTTTTATCAAATGGCCACGGCTCCATGCTCTTGTATTCACTCTTACATCTGACTGGCTACGACTTGCCAATTGGTGAGTTAAAAAATTTCCGTCAGTTGCATAGCAAAACTCCTGGCCACCCAGAGTACGGCATTACACCGGGTGTAGAAACTACTACTGGGCCACTTGGTCAGGGAGTATCCAATGCAGTGGGAATGGCACTTGCAGAAAAACTGCTTGCGGAAGAATTTAATCGTCCCGGCTATGACATCGTTGATCATTACACCTATGTATTTCTAGGTGATGGTTGTTTGATGGAAGGCATTAGTCATGAAGTATGTTCTTTGGCTGGTACTCTCAAATTAAATAAATTGATTGCCTTTTGGGATGACAACGGCATCTCGATTGATGGCAAAGTGGTTTCTTGGTTTAATGAAGATACGCCAAAACGTTACGAAGCTTATGGTTGGAATGTGATTCGGAATGTGGATGGTCACGATGCTGAAGCGGTGTCTCGAGCAATTTCTAGAGCAAAGCGAAGTGATAAGCCCACCTTCATTTGCTGCAAGACTGCGATTGGTCAAGGATCCCCTAATATGGCCGGTAGCGATAAAGTGCATGGCTCTCCTTTAGGGGCTGCAGAAATTGCGGAGACACGTGTTGCACTGAACTGGCCATATGCCCCTTTTGAAATCCCTAAAGATATATATGAGGCATGGGATTTTAAAAAGCGTGGTCAGGCAGCAGAGCATGAATGGAATAAAAAATTCCAAGCTTATAAAACTCAGTATCCAGAACTGGCTTCGGAATTACAGCGCCGTATGCAAGGTGATCTATCTAAAGATTTTTTATCCACCCTAGAGGCCTATCTTAAGACCTGCCAATCAAAAGCGGAAACGATTGCAACACGCAAAGCCAGTCAAAATGCCATTGAAGCTTTAGCACCTGCCTTACCAGAATTTATGGGTGGCTCTGCAGACTTAACTGGTTCTAACCTCACCAACTGGTCAACATGCAAAGCAGTACGTGGTAATCAGTGGGGTAACCACATCAATTATGGAGTGCGTGAGTTTGGTATGAGCGCCATCATGAATGGCATTGCGCTACACGGTGGTTACATTCCATTCGGTGGCACCTTCCTCACCTTTTCAGACTATAGCCGTAATGCGATACGCATGGCTGCCTTAATGAAGTTGCGGAGTATTTATGTATTTACTCATGACTCGATTGGCTTGGGTGAGGATGGCCCAACCCATCAATCGGTTGAGCATGTGGCTAGCTTGCGCCTCATTCCAAACTTGATGGTTTGGCGTCCTTGCGATACCACTGAAAGTGCGGTTGCATGGGGCTGCGCAGTACAGCGTAAAAATGGCCCAAGCGCCTTGATTTTTAGTCGTCAAAATTGTCCATTTGTTTCACGCAGTAATCAGCAGATTAAAGAGATTGCGCGTGGCGGATATGTTTTGCGTGATCCTAAGAAAAAAATGCATGCAGTGATTATTGCCACTGGCTCTGAAATCGCTTTAGCGCTACAAACAGCCGATCGTTTAGAAAAAGAGGGTGTTGGTGTCCGTGTGGTATCTATGCCATCTACTACCGTCTTTGATCAACAAGATGCTGTATATAAAGCATCTGTGTTGCCAGCAAAGATTCCACGCATTGCAGTTGAAGCAGGCGTGAGCGATTTTTGGTGGAAGTATGGTTGTGCGGCGGTGCATGGTGTTGATACTTTTGGAGAGTCAGCCCCAGCGCCAGTGCTTTATGAACATTTTGGATTGACGGTTGATCAAATTGCAAAAACAGTGAAGCAGTGTATTGCGCAGAAATAAGAAACAAGATAACGAGAAAAAGTAGTTGGTTCAGAATTTAATATTAGCTAGGGGAATAGAATGACAATTCGGGTCGCAATTAATGGTTATGGACGCATCGGTCGGATGGTGTTGCGTGCTTTGTATGAAGATCAAGTCAATGGCAAGCCAAGACGCGATATTCAGATTGTGGCGATTAATGCCATGGGCGATATCGATATCAATGCACATTTAACTCAATACGATTCTGCACATGGTCGTTTTCCTGCTGAAGTCAAAGTAGATGGTGATTGCATGCTTGTTAATGGCGATCGCATCAAGATGTTTTCTACTCGAAACCCTTTGGAAACCCCATGGGGTGAATTTGGTGTAGATTTAGTTTTAGAGTGCTCGGGAAAATTTACCTCTAAAGAAAAAGCCATGGTGCATATTTCTCAGGGGGCAAAGAAGGTGTTGATTTCTGCTCCTGGCGATAAAGATGTCGATGCCACGATTGTTTATGGTGTGAACCAACAAGTTCTAAAGCCAAGTGATGTCGTTGTTTCTAATGCAAGCTGTACCACCAACTGCTTGGCACCACTGGTCAAGCCTTTGCTAGAAAAAATTGGCATTGAATCTGGTTTGATGACAACCATTCATGCTTTTACAAACGATCAAGTCTTAACGGATGTGTATCACAGCGATAAACGTCGCGCTCGTTCAGCTGTCAGCAGCATGATTCCTACTAAGACTGGTGCTGCCAAAGCAGTTGGCTTGGTTTTGCCAGCACTGGCAGGGCGCTTTGATGGCTTTGCCATGCGGGTTCCGGTAATCAATGTGTCCGTTGTGGATTTAACCTTTATGGCAACCCGTCCAACTAGCGTAGATGAGGTCAACTCCATTTTGAAAGCTGCCAGCGAAGGTGAGCTCAAGGGAATCTTAGGCTTTAATACCTTGCCATTGGTTTCTATCGACTTTAACCACGATCCTCGCCCAAGTATTTACGACGCTTCCCAGACTAGAGTGTCCGCAGATGGCAAATTAGTCAAAGTGCTGGCTTGGTATGACAACGAATGGGGTTATTCAGTCCAAATGCTCAATGCCGCCGAAGCTTTAATGGCGGTAAATTAAACAAAAGTCGTTAAAACTAGGTTTCTTATATAAAAAAGACCTCAATTTGAACTGACCCACAA
>CAIKGX010000163.1 GCA_903827075.1 uncultured beta proteobacterium
CTATTGCATCTCATTTTTTTGACTATTGGAAATAGGGCTTTAGGTAAGCAATTCGATCGGATGTAATTGAGTCAAACTGACTCTGATCAATGTCAGCACCATTTTTAAGGGCTCTATCAATCGGCACAGATAACTGCTTTCCCAATTCAACTCCGGGCTGATCAAAACTGTTGATTCCCCACAGTATTCCCAAGGCCACGGTGCGGCTTTCATACAAAGCTAATAGCGCTCCCAGATGAAAAGCATCTAATTTGGGAAGGATAATAAGATTGCTGGGCTTGTTACCAGGGTAGCTTTCATTGGGAATTTCAGAAGTCTTACCGCAAGATAGTGCCTGCGCTTGCGCTAAGCAGTTTGCCAAAAGTATTCGGTGATGATCGACTGCTTCGGGAATATCACTCATCGGCTCGCCCACCGCAATGAAGTCCACTGGGATGATTTCAGCGCCTTGATGTAGTAGTTGAAAATAAGAATGTTGGGAGTTAGTCCCGACACTGCCAAACACAACAGGGGATGCGTTCTGTATGGGTTTATCAACCCATCCCACACTCTTCCCGTGACTTTCCATTTCAAGCTGTTGTAACCACAATGGAAATAAGCTAAGCGCATTTGCATAGGGAATCACAGCATACGCACTGGCAGCGTGCTTTTTTTGTTGGTGTAGTAAAGCTAAGGCCATCATAATTGGTGCATTTTTTTCAATTGGAGTTTCTTGAAAATGCCGGTCAATTGCTTCAGCCCCCTTTAAAAAAGACATAAAAGTCTCAAATCCATACTGCAATGCGATGCAAAGGCCTACTGCCGACCAAACAGAAAATCGCCCGCCCACCCAATCCCAAAATGGGAAAATATGATCACTCGCAATGCCAAATAATTGCGCCGCAGTAGGATTGGCAGTAACCGCCAAGAGTGCGCCCTGGAGTTGCT
Source organism: uncultured beta proteobacterium (assembly GCA_903827075.1). Classification (GTDB taxonomy): domain Bacteria; phylum Pseudomonadota; class Gammaproteobacteria; order Burkholderiales; family Burkholderiaceae; genus Polynucleobacter. The sequence continues at coordinate 928 of CAIKGX010000163.1, forward strand.
TATTGCTGTAGCCATTGGATTTTAGCCAACTCACTACTGCCTTGGCATTCATCAAAGTCTCTGTTGTCCCAAAACTCTTTGACACAATAATAATGCGCGTACTAGCGGGCTTTGCCTGCCTAAAAATCTGTGAAAGTTCTTCACCATCAATATTGGCAGCAAAATGCATCCGCATTCCTCTGCTGTTAATGCCTGGTAAATTCGCCAAAGCCTGTACCGCTAATTGAGGACCAAAAACAGATCCTCCGATTCCAATGTGGATGACATCAGTAACACCATCCCATTCATCGCATAGGGTTTGAATGCGTTGCCACACCGCCTCAATCTCGGGCATGACATTATTGCCATCTACAAAAATGGGTTTTTTTGAGCAATTACGTAAAGCAGTGTGCAGCACAGGGCGCCGCTCACTCACATTAATGGCTTTTCCAAAAAACATATCCTCAATATGACTGGCAATATTTGCTTTTAGAGCAACCTCGATTAAGTCTTGCCATTCCTTTTTACTAATATGTTGGTACCCAAGATCTAATACGATACCGGCTGCATTTAAACTGCTGAATGGAGTATTAAGTTTTTCGCTAAATTGCGCCTTGAGAGGAGGATCAAGGTCTTGATTGGTTAACGCCTGATTCATATATCCGAAGAAAGTTTGAAAGGGGAATCCCCTTCTTTCCTCTATTTTGATGAATATAAAGAGTTTGATAGACCCATTAAACGCAAAATAATTCCAATTAATGCAATTCTGATTACTTTGGTTTTGAGGGCTGCTAACCTACACATTGTCTTATGAGCGCTATTTCCTGCTTAGTGTTGCCCTAATAAGAGCTGTCTAAATTCTTCTGCTGGCATGGGCTTGCTATACAGATAGCCTTGAGCATAAGTACAACTCATCGTAGTCAGTATTTGAGCCTGATCTACTGTTTCTACGCCCTCAGCCACACATGCCAAGCCCAAACCTTTTGCCATGGAGATCATGGCGAAGACCAAAGCAGCATCTTGGCTACCTGCTACCAAGGGCCTAATAAAGTCCGC
>CAIKGX010000164.1 GCA_903827075.1 uncultured beta proteobacterium
GTTGTTGTGCCAAAGGGCCATCCTCTTGAGGGTAAGAAGAATTTATCCCTTGAAGATATAGCTGAATATCCAATAGTGACTTATCACGAGGGATTTACTGGTCGAAAATCGGTAGATGAAACTTTCTCCAAAGCTGGTATTACGCCTGACATCGTAATGTCCGCTCTAGATGCTGACGTCATCAAAACATATGTAGAGTTGGGTCTTGGTATCGGCATCATTGCATCCATGGCCTATCAAGCAGAGAGAGATACCAAGCTAAGTTTGCTAGATGCAGGAAACCTTTTTGAAACCAATACGACCCGGATTGCATTAAGAAAAGGCTACTTTTTGCGAGGCTTCACCTATGAATTCATAGGGCTTTGCATACCTAATATCAATATGGAAAAGATAATTGCCGCCTTAAAAACGACTAGTGATAATGATTTAGATTAAAACATGTATGGGCTAGGTGGATGGCTGCTATTGGCCGATTTGAGCCGTATAGAGCGATTTAGGTAATTAGGCGGAAGTCGACCCATAAGAGTCGGTCAGAAGCAGAGAAAAACCACTCGAATGAACTGACCGCCATTGGCTGGACTTGGCGTCCAACTTTTGGGGGTCAGTTCATAAAGGTGGCATTTAATACGGCGCGAAACCTAATTCATCTTAAAAATGCATTTACAGTTTCTGCAAAGCGTCTGTATTGCTGAAACAAAAACGCATGACCTCCGTCGTAATAGGCCAACCAAGAATATGGGATCTGACTAGCAATTAACTGAGAGTTTTTTGGAATATCAATCACATCGTAACGGCCATCAGTAACTAATACTGGGGTTTTAATGTTTTTAAGATCTTTGAAATTGCTCTGGTTATTGCTCCATAAAGTGGTGCGCGCCCGATCTTGACGCATGGTTGTTTCTTTGGAGACCTTAAAGTCATTAGGCATCGTTCCATTTTCTACTGCCAATTTGATGCGCCCCAGAACTTCGGTGGCAGCCAATTTTCCTGCTGCATTATCTGTAAAGACTAAACCCAACTTTTCCATCTCTGGAACATTGGGGTTATTCAATTTGCTCTCCACGTCCTCTGAGGCAGGTATCTGATGACTACCACCAGTATTAGCGGCAGCTAAAACCGCTTTATCAATAAGCTCTGGATGCCTAATTAAAAACTGTTGCGCAATACGAGCACCCATCGACCAGCCCAGTATATTGACCTTTTTGAAACCCAGTTCTTTGGCCAATCCCGCAGCATCATCAGCCATTTGTTCAATGGTAGTGTTGTTTTCGGCTGTATCTGTGGATAAGCCTACACCCCGGTTATCAAAAACAATCAGTTGGTGATTTTTTGATAACTCCGCTAAAAGAGCAGGATCCCACAAAGACATTGTGGAAAGAAAGCCGTTAATCATCAGTAGTGGTTGACCCTCTCCGCGGATGTAATAAGCCAATTTGACATCCCCAACCTGGGCATACTTAACCTCCGCCTTAAATGACTTTTTATCGCAAGCGCTTGTCACCAGGGTGCCAATAAGAATGGTAAAAATTACAACAAGTGTTTTTATCGATACTTTATTAGCTGAAACCATGCGGTTGTAAATTGAATTCATTCATTTCTCCAGTCATTAATGCCTAAATCTTAGTGGATTGTCCGCATCAATTGCCTAATTTTGTGATGTAGAAGGAATTTTTGCGTAATCTACTTAATCGGCTCGATGGAACCAGCTTAAGTGGGAGATAAATCTGTTGGCTGCGAGCTTGATTCTTGCCTGACTGCTTCTGGCCGTGGAAAGCCTGTTTAGTGAATTTTCTGGCTACGGCAGTTATGCGATGTACAGCAGACTCTGATACTAATTAGTCCTCTAGGACGCAACTCGACCCGAAGCAGACGTCCAAGGAAAAAACCACCCGAAGGTGGTTTTAGTGTTTCTTAGTGGGCCGAGGCGGAATTGACCGGGGCCGAGGATGCCTGACTCTAGTTCAATGGAGGTTAATTACTCAGCTTTTGCCTTGCGGCCATCAATGCTAATTGAACCAGCGCCCGATGAGGCCAATAGCAATAACCCACCAGTTACCGCAATATTCTTAAAGAACAATAACTGAGCAATAAATGCGGCATCTACTGGAGCGGCCCAGAATGCGTGACCAGCGATA
>CAIKGX010000165.1 GCA_903827075.1 uncultured beta proteobacterium
TAGCTGTTGCTGCTCAGGCGCTAAATTGGCATTTCGCGCATCTTTGGCTGCCATCACCGCCTCAGTAGCTTCTTCTCCAATCTTCTTCAATATCCCATCATCGCCCTTTGAAAAGAGTAAAGCGGTGTAAGAAGTCTTGGGATCTGCTTGGCCTGCTTTAAATGCATCACGGCGTTGATCCACCACATTGGCTAAATGCGCGAAAGCAGAGTCTATATTTTTGGATGATCTATCAGCGTTATCTATTGGCATTTTTCTTAAGACTCTAGAGTCCAGTCTTCAATTTTCAATTTCTTAACCATATTAAAAGCCCGGTCATTGGTAACCAATGTGGCTCCTACCTGAAATGCATGTGCAGCAATTTGCATATCTAGAGGACCCAAAATATTCCCTTTGACCTCTAACTCCGCCCTCAACTTACCATAATGCTCTGCAACCTGGCTGTTCCAAGACAAAACATCAATTCTTTTTAAAAATTCTTGGACTGCCTTATGGAGATTTTTAGCACCAGGCTTTTTAGCTAAACCATAAAGCAACTCCCCTTCGGAAATTGCAGATAAGCACAGGCAATCCATTGGAATGCTAGTAATTCTCTTGCCTACATTTAAGTTTTGCCTCAATAAACTACTGACTGTATTGGTGTCCAACATATATTTTGTCACTCAGGCACCCCATCAAAAGGGTCTCGATTCTGAGATCCTTGATTTCGATCTTGAGGAGTCAAAAAATCCGCAGGAACATCAGCGTTTTTTAAGGCCAAAAAGAAATCCGTCCAATTATTGGGTTTACGGGACAGAATCAAATCACCAGTAGAGGGATCTTGCCTAATAAACACCTCCTTCTCTTCAAAGCGAAATGCCGCAGGCAAGCGAATTGCTTGGCTACGTCCATTCATGAAGATTTTTGCGGTCTGACTCATCATCTTGACTCCTTGGTATATATCAAAGTATATACCATATTAGGCTTTTGCCGGCCTTATTTCAATCGAAATCACAAGCGGTTTAAGTCAGGTATTGCTGATTTTTTGCCAATTTGAACTGACAGAGTCCCACTCTTGAAAAAAACAACTATGCTCCCCCGTGTGGCAGGCAATACCGTCTTTTTGCTCTACTAATAGCAAAATAGTATCGCCATCACAGTCAAGGTGAATTTCCTTCACCTTTTGAGTGTGCCCAGACTCTTCGCCCTTATGCCAGAGCTTTTGCCTAGAGCGGGTCCAGTAGACAGCCTCTCCCAAGCGCAAGGTGGCCAATAACGCATCCCGATTCATCCAGGCCATCATCAAAATATCTTTGCTACCCACCTCCTGTGCAATCACAGGCACTAAACCTTGCTCATTCCAGGTCACGGCATCTAGCCATGGGCCCGCTTGCAAAGACTCATTTGGGGTGAATACGCTCTTGAATGTGCTCATGATTGAACTTTACAGTGGATCCTTACATCCGTACTGGAATTCCTTGGCTTGCCATATATTCTTTTGCTTGACCAACGGTAAATTCACCATAGTGAAAGATGCTCGCTGCCAGCACCGCATCAGCATGGCCTTTGGTAATGCCGTCGACCAAATGCTGCAAATTACCCACCCCACCAGATGCAATGACTGGAACACTCACAGCATCGCTCACAGCGGCAGTTAATTCGAGATCAAAACCATCTTTGCTGCCGTCACGATTCATGCTGGTTAATAAAATTTCACCTGCGCCCCGCTGAGCGACCTCAACTGCCCATACAACGACGTCGATTCCAGTAGCGGTTCTGCCGCCATGGGTAAATACTTCCCAATTACCAGCCTGCGTCTTTTTGGCATCAATGGCCACCACAATGCATTGCGAGCCGTAATAAGCTGCCGCATCAGAAACCAAATCCGGATTAGCAACAGCTGAAGAATTCATGCTGACCTTATCAGCGCCAGCATTCAGCAAGCGGCGCACATCAGCCACCGCACGAACACCACCACCAACCGTGAGGGGGATAAATACTTGAGATGCCACATCTTCGATGATGTGCAAAATGAGATCACGCCCATCCGATGTTGCAGTGATATCTAAA
>CAIKGX010000166.1 GCA_903827075.1 uncultured beta proteobacterium
GTGGTATTTAATAACAATGGCGTGTATCGCGGTACCGATGTCAATCCAACCGGCGGTGCAGATGTTGCGCCAACGGTGTTTGTTAAAGATGCACGCTATGACAAGATGATTGAAGCATTTGGTGGTGTGGGTTATTACGTCACCACCCCAGCAGAATTAGAGGCAGCCTTAACAGAAGCGCTTGCAGCAGGTAAGCCAGCCCTCATCAATGCAGTGATCGATGAGACCGCAGGAACTGAGAGTGGACGTTTAACCAACTTAAATCCATCCACAGCAGCAAAGAAATAATTTTAAAAACTAGATAAGTAATTTTAAGGAGAAACAATATGACTAAACCATTAGACGGCATTCGTATTATCGATTTCACACACGTGCAAGCGGGGCCTGCGTGTACTCAGTTATTGGGTTTTTATGGCGCAGATGTGATTAAAGTTGAGCGCCCAGGTTCGGGTGACGTAACCCGCAGCCAATTGCGTGATATTCCAGGCGCAGATGCTTTGTATTTCACGATGTTGAACGGCAATAAGCGTTCATTAACTCTCGATACTAAAACTGCTGAAGGTAAAGAAGTTTTAGAGAAGATGATTAAAGCTTCTGATGTCATGGTGGAGAACTTTGGCCCAGGCGCATTGGATCGTATGGGTTTTTCTTGGGCGCGTATTCAAGAGCTCAATCCAAAGATGATTTTGGCTTCAGTAAAAGGCTTTAGCGATGGTCACTCATACGAAGATTTAAAGGTATATGAGAACGTAGCTCAGTGTGCTGGTGGCGCAGCTTCTACAACAGGTTTCTGGGATGGTCCTCCAACTGTTTCTGCTGCTGCCTTGGGTGATTCCAATACAGGTATGCATTTGGCAATTGGTATTTTGACTGCTTTAATGCAGCGTCAAAAAACAGGTAAGGGCCAAAAAGTTTCTTGCTCAATGCAAGACGCTGTTTTGAACCTATGCCGCGTTAAATTACGCGATCAACAACGCTTGGATAAAATTGGTTATCTTGAAGAGTACCCACAGTACCCACACGGCACCTTCTCTGATGTAGTTCCCCGTGGCGGTAATGCTGGTGGTGGCGGCCAACCAGGCTGGGTATTGAAGTGTAAGGGTTGGGAAACTGATCCAAACGCATATATCTACTTCACTATTCAAGGTCATGCTTGGGAGCCAATCACCAGAGCTATCGGCAAGCCTGAGTGGGCAACTGATCCAGCCTATATGACTGCTGAAGCGCGTCAAGACAAGATCTTCGATATCTTTGCAGTGATTGAAGATTGGCTTAAAGACAAGACCAAATACGAAGCTGTGGATATTCTCCGCAAGTTCGATATTCCTTGCGCACCTGTGTTGTCAATGAAAGAATTGGCGAACTCACCAGACTTGCGTAAGAGTGGATCGATTGTTGAAGTTGATCACAAAGTGCGCGGTAAGTATTTAACCATCGGCAGCCCAATTAAGTTCTCTGATCTCGAGGTGGAAGTAACGCCATCCCCAGTTTTGGGTGAGCATACTGATGAGGTCTTAGCTGATCTTGGCTATAGCGCAGATGACATTGCTAAGCTACATACAGCAAAAGCGGTTTAATAAAAAAAGTATTACGATGTTTTAGTTCTCCAGGCGCTCCTCGTGAGCGCCTTTTTTAATTTATCAAGATAGACAAAAGCCTTTAGACTGATCATATGAAAACCAACATCGACCTCCATCAACTTGTGAACTGTGTTGGTGACGCTGTGATTGTTTCTGATGCTAATGAAAAAATTGTTTTGTGGAATGCAGCTGCCACCCGAATTTTTGGCTACACCGAAGAGGAGGCCTTGGGGCATACTTTGGATTTGATTGTTCCGGAGCGCCAACGTCCAAGACACAGCGAGGGATATGCTCAGTCCATGAAAACGGGAACTACCCGCTATGGCAGCTCTTTACTTAAGGTGCCAGCTAAACATAAGGATGGTCGAAGTCTTTCCATTGCCTTTACCGTGGGGATGCTTTTTGATGAAAATCATCATGCTACGGGGGTAGCAGCTGTGATTCGGGATGAGACTGAGCGCTTTCTAGATGAGCGCGCCTTGAAAAAACGGCTTATGGATCTTGAAAATCCCCAGTTGTAGCACCAAATAGGTCATATCAGGCTGCTATCCAATATGCCCTCATGTTGGACATCAGCCATTTATTAGCATTTCTCGCTGGTAAAATTGAACTAATTTAAAAATTTCAATCTTTATTAGGACTTAAATCATGGCAAAAGCACTAGACGGGGTCAAAATCCTCGACTTTACGCACGTTCAATCTGGACCTACTTGTACACAGTTACTCGCTTGGTTTGGGGCAGATGTAATCAAAGTGGAAAAATCTGGCGAGGGTGATGCGACTCGTGGTCAGTTGCGCGATATTCCCGATGCCGATAGTTTGTATTTTACGATGCTCAATCACAATAAGCGATCTATTACTGTTAATACCAAGACGGCGCGCGGCAAAGAAATCCTAGAGCGCCTAATTAAAGAATGCGATGTATTAGTAGAAAATTTTGCGCCAGGTGCTTTAGATCGTATGGGTTTTTCTTGGGAGCGTATTCAA
>CAIKGX010000167.1 GCA_903827075.1 uncultured beta proteobacterium
CCATGAATCGTTTGCGCAATCGCCATACACCCAGCGCAACAAAACGCTCTAGCAACACCCCCTAAATCCGCCTCGTATGAATCCCCTGGCAAGATAAAACTGCCGCAGTGATAACAACTATTATTCAAAGTGGATTTACTCATGGAATAGGATGAATGATGGTTTATACATTTTATGTCTTACTCACTCCTCTCATCCACCCACTACGACGCTCATATATCACAAAGAGTACGCCCCACATGACCATGGCTATATATGCACATATCCATGAAAACTGGGATGAGCGTGAGCCAGAGATGTCCAATACATAACCAAAGATGGCAGGGCCCAAGAGGCCACCGCCAAACCCCATTAATGAATGCAAGCCCATCGCTGCCCCTTTAATATTTTCTTGAGCGGTAATCACAAGGCCAGCAGTCAAAGTAGCCGAGTCAGCCATGATAAAAATAGTGTGACCAATAGCAAGCGCAATAATCAACCACCAAGATTGCCCCGTTGAAAATGCTAAAGCAATGCCGAATACTGCACTTGCAAGCATCACAAAACAAATCCAATTTTGACGGCCCACTCGTAAGGCAATCTCATTTCCTAAGATGGATGAGGGCACCCCGAAGAAATTAATAATTCCCGCTAAGGCGGTAGCAGTTAACCAGAATTCTGTATCAGAAACCAAAGCACAAAAACCAAAGAAAGCCACAATCCAACTCCTTGATGCGAATAACTCTAGAGTGTGTGCGGTATATCCAAAAATAAATCCAGAGGCCGTTTTGTCTTGCAGAACCAGCTTCCATTTATCAACAGGAAAAAGATCATGCAAACGAATACGTAGTCGGCCCTTCCACTTGTCATGTTCAAGCGCCGGTATGCATAAAAAGACAATGAAAAAAGCGGCTAAGGGGCCTAAGGCGATGATGCCAAACACATATCGCCAACCAAAGAAATCCAGAATCCATCCTGAGCAAAGATAAGAAAATCCAGTGCCAATACCGAAGAAGGCGGTATAGAACGCGATATGCCGAGTGAGTTCGCCCGTTTTTACTCGGTCTGACAAAATCTTTAAGCCCGGCATATAAGTACCTGCCAGCCCCGCGCCATTGATCGCCATGAAAAATAGTGCCGATACAAAACTATCTGCGAACAATCCCATTCCCAATAAACCGCAGCTAGCAGATATTCCACCAACCAAATACACCTTACGCGCATCAATTCGGTCTGTGAGGGCTGTAGCCAAAGGTACGGCCAACATATATCCAAAGAAAAAAGCGCTGGCAATCAAACCCGACTGCAAATTACTGAGATGCCATTCGTCTTGTAAAGGCGTCAATACAACCGCGTAGCAGGCAAATCCCAATAAGGCACAAGTCTGTGCCAAAAGCATGAGGGGTGTGTAACTAGTGGATTGAAAGCGCATAAAGGATCATCAAAAGTGAGCTTGGACTCACCGCAGATTCATAGAAAACTACTGTTGACTTCGATTAGGCGAATCCTGAAAACCATTTGAGCGAAACGTCAGCACCAATGTATCTCTGTAGCCATGCGGCCCAACGGGCTGAATCGGAGTAGATTCATGAATCATTCGCTCATCATTCATTAAAAGCAAAGACCATGGCTGTGTTAGCGTAAAACGCAATCCAGCCGAGCCGCCCGCTTCAAAAATACGCGTCTCACCACCTTTAATACCGACTCTATTTAAGAGAAATACAGCGACAAAATCAACGCCATCACGATGCGCGCCTTCAGGTGTTGGACGTCCAATACCATCCGTTGTATCTATCCGAAATTGATGTGTCTCCACAAACCATGTAGTCACTGGTTTAAGGCTACTGAGGAGATGGGTCATTCCTTTTAAAAGCGATTGCCAAGCAATATCAGCAATTAACCCTGTTTGTGCCGGCTCAAACCACCGCTCAATACCACCATGCAAGGCGTTGTAATCAAGTGATTGCCAATGGGCTCGATGAGGAACCATCTGTACAGAATCCCCCTTAATCTCATAGCTTGCATGGCGACGAAAGCGATAACGGCCACCGTCTTTCAAGTAAGGGTCCCTCGGTAAGTCTTCCCAGAATCGATTAAGCGACTGAAGGTCGCCCAATGGCACTTGTGCAATACCAGCAACATCATCGGCAGAAAGAATGGCAAAACCACTATTCCTGAGAGATTGGGCCACCCCTTGAATTGGAGTTAGCGGCGGCGCTAAATTTGCAAGAGTCATGTCTTATTCTAGAGCAGTTTGAGCTTTATAAGGTCTAGGACAAGGAATTGAGCCTACCCTTTACTTCGCCTACGTGTCCTTTTAAGTCATACAACTCTTTTGCATCCAGCATGGAGACTTTGAGGTTCCCAACCTTTCTCTCTATAGCGGTTAGATCTTTATGATTCTTCTCCTTAAGATCGGGATTGAAAGCATTTCTCTCGATGACTTTGAGCTCCTCATACACCCGCGCCAACTTTAAGCGCAGCATTAGATTCTTGATTGCGGGTATGTAAGTAAAAAGAGGAATCAAAATAACCAATAAAGGGATCACAATCTTGATGAAGCGCCCAACCCATACGGCAGTCCAGAAGGGAAGGTGACGATGCAAGAATGAGGGGCCATCTTTTAAGTAGATTTCTGCATCCACATGCAACGGAAAATCTAATCCTGCGCCAGAAGGAAACTCCCCTGGCTTACTTAATCGCGAATAGGATTTCAATATATCGTAAGTATCGCCAAGCAAAAGCGTTACTAAAGCGGGACTGACGTTATCCTTCCCTACCAAAGTTGCAGTAGCAGCAACTAACTGGATATCCTGTCTTGGCAAATCATAGGCAATACTTACCACGCCGTGAGGCACCATGACTTTCGATAGGTATGGCAGATTCCGAGTATAAGCATCAGCTTGAACAAAATTCATTAAGCGCAGTCCAGGAATCTCGTAAAACTGCTTAAGGAATGGTGCTTCAGCCGCACTCACTATCACCACTGCATCTAGTTCGCCACTCTTCAATTTATTAAGGGCCTCATCGGGCTTCAATTTTTCAGCGCGCAGTTCATTTTCTGAGATACCGCTTACCCTCAATAAATCCTCAACCAGCACTAACGTCCCGCTACCCTCGCTACCAATAGATACTCGCCTACCTTTTAGCTGACTAAGCAAGCTCAGACCGCCTTCAGCTTTAAAGACGGGCTCACGATACCAAACCCAGACGGGCTCATAAAATACGCCTGCAATGGAAACCAGATTAGGGTATTTAGACAGATCAGCAACTCCACCCTGAACCATCGCAAAATCAATGCCTGAAGTTGGGTCATTTAATAATGCCAAGTTGTCTCTCGTGCCGCCTGTGGTTTTTAGCCTCAGTGAAACCCCCTGCTCGGCTAATTCACTTTGCAATCTTTCACCAAACTGCTGGTAAAGGCCTGTAGGGAAGCCAGTAGCTAAATCGATCACCTTGGGTGGGGGTGGGACCAAAATCCATAACACCCCAAAGAGCATGGCAATGGAGGCCAAAATCGCTGCGCCAATGGATAAAGGGTTGGAGAGGTGTTTGTGTAGGAAATTCATGAAAGGTTTTCTTATTTTTTGCATTATGCCCCGAGCTCAATAATAGGCAAAGAATGTCTTCTTACTAAATAAAACTCAGATATGACGATAAGATAAACTCTTTTGACAAACTGATCGAGCTGGCAATGACTTCAATCCAAAACAAAGTAGCCTTAGTGACTGGCGCGGGTACCGGAATAGGGAAAGCGGCAGCTAAAGCCCTCCTCAAAGGGGGTTACAAAGTAGTCCTTACCGGCAGGAATAAAGAGAGGCTGCAAAAGGCCATTCAAGACATTGGCGGCGGCGATCAAGATTGCCTGGCCTTTAGCTGTGATGTGGGCAAGCCTGCAGAGGTTCAACAGCTATTTGCAGCCATTCAAGCTCAATTTGGGCGCTTAGATATCCTCTTTAATAATGCTGGGATGGGAGCCCCTGCTATCCCCATGGAAGACATCAGCTATGAACAGTGGATGAGTGTCGTCAATACCAATCTTTGTGGGGCTTTCTTGTGCTCCCAAGAGGCCATTCGGATGATGAAGGCGCAATCCCCCCAAGGCGGCAGGATTATCAATAATGGTTCAATATCTGCGCACGCTCCTCGCCCCATGTCCGCGCCCTACACCGCAACAAAGCATGCGATGACTGGCCTGACTAAGTCAATTGCTTTAGATGGCAGACCATTCAACATTACTTGTGGACAAATTGACATTGGCAATGCCGCCACCGAAATGACTGAACGAATGGCTGCAGGCATTTTGCAGGCAGATCAATCCATCAAAGTTGAGCCTCGCATGGATGTCGATCATGTTGGACAGGCAGTCTTGCACATGGCTCAACTACCCCTGGAAAGCAACATCCTCTCGATGACCATTATGGCTAGCAATATGCCATTTGTTGGGCGTGGATAAAAACAGCAAAAAGGGTTTTACTGCCTTACCTGATCCACTATGAGGCGGATATTACTCGTGCCCACCTTAACCGTTTGCGGAGCAGAAATGAAATCGCCTGGCTCTGGCATCGCCATACCCGTTTTTGAGATGCGAACCTCAACAGAGACCTCGGGCAATTGAGAAATCAAGGCATTGGGATTCATAGCCAAAGAATCATTCAGAACAAAACTCATTGGAAAGCTGGAAACACCCACCTTGAGAACTGCAACAGGCATCCGCTCACCGGGCTTACGTGCAATGACCATCAAAATATCAGTCGATTTCACCTTAGCCTTCAAATCCGCAGAGAGCTCAACTATCCCGCTAAGCCCTTTACTACTAGCAATCACTAGTGGGGGCGCTGGTAGCTTACCTTTAGATCGCGCCTCTGCAATCGATCCCGCAATTGCACGGGCTTCATCTGACTGAGGAGGTAATTGCTTTTGCAATTTCTCCCAAGCTTGTACGGCAGATTGGAAATTTCCAGCATTAAAAGAAGCAGTCCCAGAAAGCCATAGGGCTAGCAAGTTATTGGGATCCAACTTCAATGCTCTGTTAATCAACTGTAGCGGCTTGCCAGCAAAATTTCCATTCGCATTACTCGCCAACACGTCAGCATAATCTGCC
>CAIKGX010000168.1 GCA_903827075.1 uncultured beta proteobacterium
AAACTACCGGATTTGATGTGCCAAGTCGCCAAATTAAAGGTGCCTTTGGTGGTCAGTATTGGGATTGGCGATAATTGGGAAGAGGCCCATTGATACACGCGAAGACGTGGGGTTTTTAAATACATATCATGGAGAAGACAAAGATGACCATAAAAACAAACAAAGATCTACAAGTACCATCGGGCGAGAGAAGAAGCTTTATGAAAGCCTCCGCTATTACTGCTACAGGTATTGGCATTGGATTAGCTCCAGCATCAGAGCCTGTGATGGCTGCCATTCAGACGGACTTTACGGATATTCGGGCGGGTGAGCAAGCGATTCCAGTAGGGAATATGAAGATGCCTGCTTATGTATCTCGCCCAGATAAAGCCAAGAACCCCTTGCCAATCATTATTGTGATTAGTGAAATTTTTGGAGTGCACGAGTACATTGCTGATGTGACACGACGCTTTGCAAAACTAGGCTACCTTGCGATTGCACCTGAAAAATTTGTCCGTGCAGGTGACCCCAATCAATATGGCACTACTGCAGAAATTTTGACCCATATCGTTTCTAAGACAACTGATGCACAAGTGCTTGGCGATTTACAGGCAGCGATAGCGTGGGCGGGAAAAAATGGTGGGGATTTAAAACGAGTTGGTGTTACTGGTTTCTGTTGGGGAGGTCGCATTACTTGGCTATCAGCAACCCTCCCTCAGGTACGCGCAGGTGTCGCCTGGTATGGTCGCCTACTTGGTGAAAAGACTTCAGGAAACCCGCGGCATCCGATTGATATCGTTACTGAATTAAAGGCGCCAGTTTTAGGTTTATATGGCGGGGCGGATGCGGGCATTTCAATAGAGAGCATTGACAAAATGCGTGAAGCACTTGCACTAGCGGCGCCCAATAATCCGGCAGCTAAGGCTTGTCAGTTTGAGGTTTATCCAGATGCACCACATGCATTTCATGCCGACTATCGCGCAACTTATCGTGAAGGTCCCGCTAAAGATGGTTGGGAAAAGTGCATTGCCTGGTTTAAGAAAAACGGAGTAGCGTAATTCATATGTCAGTACTGCAAAGCATTTTGTTGGTAACAGCGCTAGCGGGAACCGCTAGCGTTTTAGTTGCTGCGAGCTTCTCTTTGTCTTTGCTTTCTAAGATGGTGAACAATATGGTGAGCGTGTCGGTGGGTATTTTGCTAGCCACGGCATTGCTTCATTCGTTACCTGAAGCATTCTCTATGGAAGGCACTAGCCCTCAACTACTATTTGCTACCTTACTTGCAGGGCTGCTGGGGTTTTTCTTGCTTGAGAAAATTGCTTTATTGCGTCATAGCCATCATCACGAAGGCGATGGACATAATCACCACCATGGCCATGATGCAGAGGTGGCGGGTCGCAGTGGTTGGATGATTTTGGTTGGCGATGGGCTACATAACTTTGTAGACGGTGTTTTGATTGCCGCTGCTTTTATGGCCGATTATCAGGTGGGTATCTTTACCGCTATTGCCATCATTGCCCATGAGATCCCTCAGGAGATTGGCGATTTCATAGTGCTACTCAATGCAGGATTTTCTCGCGGTCGCGCATTGCTCTATAACTTTATTTGCGGTTTATCTGCAGTGCTCGGTGGGGTACTGGCCTATTTCTTTTTGGAGAAAGCACACACCGCAATGCCCTATTTGCTGGTGATTGCTTCTAGTAGCTTTATCTATATTGCAGTGAGTGATCTTATTCCGCAAATGCATCGACGCCCACATTGGGCTGAATCACTTCGTCAAACTATTTTGATTGCCTGTGGCGTAGGTTTTGTGATCCTGCTGTCACTGCTTCACTAGGACGGCAAACGCTTTTTAGAGTTCGATTGGCCTACTGGGGTCAGAGCACCATTCACTCCAACTACCCGCATAAAGACGTGAGCCTTTGAGTCCAGCAATTTCCATGGCTAATAAATTGTGGCATGCTGTGACACCAGAGCCACATTGGTGAATGACTTCAGAGGCCTTGATAGGGCCTAAAAGCTCTACAAAATCTTTGTAAAGTTGCTCAGGCGATTTAAACAGAGTCGCTGATAAGTTATCTTTAAAGAAATGGTTGAGTGCGCCAGGGATATGACCACCAATGGGATCTAAAGTTTCATTTTGACCATGAAAGCGATCATTGGCACGTGCATCAATGACTACGCTCTTTTTGTGCTGTAAGTTATCAAGCACCCCATCTACTGTCACCAAGCCAACATAAGGCATAGCTTCAATTGCATGAGGGCTTGGCACTGCTGTTCGCGCCATGGTTCCAATGGGGCCATTCCAAGCATCTAGCCCACCATCCATAATTTGAGCGGCTGCATGACCAGTAGCCTTGAGCATCCACCATAAACGGCTTGCATAGACTGAACCCTGCTTATCGTAAGCAACTACCAAGGTTTTGGAATCCATTCCAAGCCGAGTTTTGGTTTTGGCCCACGCTTCTGGTGAAGGGAGTGGGTGACGTCCATTGACTCCGGATTTTTCACCAGAGAGATCTTTATCAAGATCAATGTAAATAGCACCAGGAATATGACCTTCCTCGTAGGCTTTTCTACCAGCCTGCGGGTCTACTAAATCAAAGCGGCAATCACAAAGCAATACATTCTCACCGCTATTAATGATTTCTTCTAACTGGTTTGCAGTAATGAGAGGAGTCATGCGGGATTCCTATGGAAAGCAATGTTGTTAAATTATGCGCCTTGATAGTTCATTGCGCGACGGTACCACTCATGAAAGTGTTGCATCCCATCTTCCATGGGGCTTTGATAAGGCCCCACTTCATTGATACCCCGTGCCAATAAGGCAGCTCGCCCAGCATCCATGCGCTCTGCGATTTCATCATCCTCGATGCAGGTTTCCATATAGGCTGCCCGTTCGGCTTGAACAAATTCTCGTTCGAATAGGGCGATTTCTTCTGGGTAGTAGAACTCCACAATATTACGGGTTTTATTCGGGCCTAAAGGGTGCAAGGTAGAAACGCAAAGCACGCCGGGATACCACTCCACCATCACATTAGGGTAGTAGGTTAGCCAGATGGCACCATGACGAGGTGTTACTCCATTAAATTGCCGCAATACCGCTTCATGCCAGTTGCCATAAACAGGTGACCCTGGTTTTTCTAAATTCTTATGGATGCCTACCGTTTGCACGCTATGCCAATCCCCAAATTCCCATTTCAAATCTTCGCAAGACACAAATTTGCCTAGACCCGGATGAAATGGAACAACGTGATAGTCCTCAAGATAGACCTCGATGAAGGTCTTCCAGTTGTAATTGCATTCGTGCACTTCAACATGGTCAAGTACATAGCCGTCAAACTGAAGATCATCAGCAACACCAAGTTTGGCTAGGTCAGCACGAACATCGCGAGGACCCTCAAATAAAAGACCTTGCCAATTTTGCAAAGGGGATTTACCGAGATGGAGGCAGGGCTTGTCCTCAAAATGGGGTGCCCCCAATAAATGACCGCCAAGATCATAGGTCCAGCGATGCAAGGGGCAAACAATATTTTCAGTTTGGCCAGAGCCATTGAGCATCAGCGCTTGACGATGGCGGCACACATTGGACAGTAGCTCTACGCCATGAGGGTTGCGAACGAGTAGTCGACCCTCGTTTTCAGCGACCAAAGTTTGATAGGAGCCTATTTCAGGCACCATAAGTTCGTGGCCCACATAGCCAGGACCCTGCTTAAAAAGCAGTTCAATTTCGCGTTGATAGAGTTCAACGTCAAAATAAGCCGAAACCGGCAGTTGTAGATTGGACGGCGCAAGCTGCTGCGCGGTAGCCAGATTAGTCATTCTCCCCACCCCCGAAAACGTCAGCCGAAGCTAAGCGGAATAACCAATCCAACCATCGACGGATCGATATTGGAAAGGAAGGGATGGATTATACCCATCCAAAAGGCATCTCGCTTTAATATATAGGGCTATATCTGCATGAAATAAGAAGGAAATGAGCTAATGCCAGCAAAGAAATCTGACAATCAAAATACCGGTCTTGAGGTCCAAATAGACCCCAATTTGCGTTATGAACAGGCTGTTAAGGAGCTTGAGAAGCTGATTTCTGACATGGAATCTGGCAAGTTTTCACTAGAGGAGACGCTTTTGGCGTATCAACGTGGCGCAGCTTTGTTAAAGCACTGCCAAGGTATGCTTGCTCAAGTTGAGCAGCAGGTTCGAGTATTTGAAGCTTAAGCAGTCATTGAATTGAGTAATCCATTTCAATTTCCAGATTGGGTTCGGATCCAATCTGAGCGCACAGAGTTAGCCATGGATGGTTGGCTGGACTCTACGCAAACCAATCCTGGGCGCCTACATGAGGCCATGCGGTATGCCGCTCAAGGCGGAGGAAAACGTATTCGTCCTTTATTGGTTTATGCCGCTGGCGAGCTTGGGGATATACAGAGTGAGGCAAAAAAAGCGGCTTTAGATTCAGCAGCTGTTGCGATTGAATGTATTCATGCGTATTCCCTGGTGCATGATGATTTGCCCTGTATGGATGATGATGATTTGCGCCGTGGCCGACCCACAGTACACAAAGCCTTTGATGAGGCCACTGCTTTGCTAGTGGGTGATGCTTTGCAAACACGGGCTTTTGAGATTGTCGCAAATGCCCAGTGTGATGTGGAAGTTCGCCTATCCATGATCAAAGCTTTAGCGGCAGCCTCTGGTTCACGAGGCATGGCCGGTGGTCAGGCAATTGATTTGGATAGCGTTGGCAAGAGGTTAGATATTGAGGGTCTTAAGGTAATGCACGCTATGAAGACGGGTGCCTTGTTATCTTGTGCAGTTGAGCTTGGCGGAATAGTTGCCCAGCTCAATTCCAGTCAAATGCAATGTCTTAAAAATTACTCTCAAGCGCTTGGTTTGGCGTTTCAAATAGTAGATGACATCTTGGATGCCACGGCAGATAGTCAAACTTTGGGTAAAACAGCTGGCAAAGATGCCGCGAATGAAAAGCCGACCTATGTCACCTTGATGGGTTTAGACTATGCTCAGAAGCAAGCCAAGGAATTGCAAGAAATGGCAATTGCTCACTTAGAAAGCTTTGGTAGCAAAGCGCAAGCCCTCAAAGATTTGGCGCTCTTAGTGGTCAACAGAGGCAAATAAGCAAGGATTACTTTAGATTCGATGACCTTACATTCCATCAACTCCCCCGCAGACTTAAAAAAGATTTCTCGCGAAGCACTTCCCGCTTTGGCTGATCAATTACGTCAATTTATTTTGGACTCCGTTTCTAAAACGGGTGGACACCTATCCTCCAACTTGGGGACGGTGGAGTTGGCCATTGCTTTGCATTATGTTTTTGATACGCCGCAAGATCGTGTTGTATGGGATGTTGGCCATCAAAGTTATCCTCATAAAATTTTGACGGGCCGTCGCGAGCAAATGAGTAGCTTGCGCCAATTAAATGGTTTATCAGGCTTTCCTCGTCGGACTGAAAGTGAATATGACGCCTTTGGAACTGGGCACTCTTCTACGAGCATTTCTGCTGCAATGGGCATGGCCCGCGCATTTCAAACCAAAGGTGAGAAGCAGGTAGCAGTGGCAGTCATTGGTGATAGCGCGATGACAGGTGGTATGGCATTTGAAGCGATGAATAATGCTGGCGTCTATGACGATTTACCGCTCGTTGTTATTTTGAATGACAACGATATGTCCATCTCTTCTGCAGTTGGTGCGCTCAACCGTCACCTCGCAAGATTACTCAGTGGCAATATTTACTCGGCAACTAAAAAAGGCATTGATAGTGTTTTATCCATTGCTCCCCCATTACGTGAATTTGCAAAACGCCTTGAAGATCATGCCAAGGGAATGGTTTCACCATCGACGATTTTCCAAGAGTTTGGCTTTAATTACTTTGGTCCGATTGACGGCCATGATTTAGATGCCTTGATTCCGATGCTGCAGAATGTTCGCCGCCTAGCCCTTGAGGGCCGTGGCCCTCAGTTCCTACATGTTGTTACGCGCAAGGGTCAAGGATATGAATTGGCTGAAGCTGACCCCATTTTGTATCATGGTCCCAGCAAATTTAATCCAGAAGAAGGCGTAAAAAAATCTCTTGCCCCTGCCAATAAAACATTTACCCAAGTGTTTGGTGAATGGCTCTGCGATATGGCGCATGCTGACCCACTTTTGATTGGTATTACACCCGCTATGAGCGAAGGCTCAGGTTTGGTTGAGTTTGGAAAGAATTTTCCTAAGCGGTATTACGACGTCGGTATTGCTGAACAGCATGCGGTGACCTTTGCTGCCGGTATGGCATGCGAAGGTATGAAGCCTGTAGTGGCGATTTATTCCACCTTCTTGCAGCGTGCTTATGACCAGTTGATTCATGATGTGGCCATTCAGGATTTGCCAGTGTTGTTTGCTTTGGATCGCGCTGGCTTAGTCGGTGCTGATGGCGCAACGCATGCTGGTGCCTATGACATTTCCTTCTTGCGTTGCATTCCGAATATGTTGGTGTTGACACCTGCAGATGAAGCAGAGTGTCGTGATTTATTGACAACGGCTTTTCATCAGCCGCACCCCAGTGCAGTGCGATACCCGCGTGGTGCTGGAGTGGGCGCCATTCCTTCAAAAGAGTTGCGTACCCTACCCTTAGGCAAGGGAGAGGTTCGCCGTAAATCAACAGCCCCAGCCGGAAATCGCATTGCTATTTTGGCGTTTGGCACCTTGCTATACCCCGCTCTTGAGGTAGCTGAGCAACTGAATGCAACCGTGGTCAATATGCGCTTTGTAAAACCATTGGACGTGGATCTTCTAAAGTCTTTGGCCAATGACCATGATTGTTTTGTCAGTATTGAGGATGGCGTAATACAGGGTGGTGCGGGTAGCGCGTGTCTTGAGGCGCTATCGGCTATGGGAATTAATAAACCCTTTTTACAATTGGGCCTTCCAGATGTATTTGTGGAGCATGGGGATTACAAGCTCTTAATGAGCAATTGCGGCTTAGATTCAGCTGGAATTGCCAAGTCGATTACACAGCGTTTTCCCATGGCTATTGCCCCAATTCCAGTAATGGCAGGCAAATAAGTCATTTATGACTGAAAATAGAGCCATGAACGATATCAATACCTCCTTTCTTAAGCCGCAAACAATGCCAGATGTGCAGTCTGCGCATGATGAGCGCGCTTTGCCGATTGAACAGGTAGGTATTCGTGGCTTACGCCACCCATTAACGATTCGCACTAAAGCGGGAAACTTTCCAGCAATAGGCAATTTTGAGATGGATGTCGCTTTGCCAGCGCATGTTAAAGGAACGCATATGTCGCGTTTCATTGCACTGTTGCAAAAGCAAGAAGAGGCGATTGATAGCGCAAGCGTTGTCAACATGGTGTGCGAGATGTTGCCTTTGCTTGATGCGACAGAAGGCAGTATTCAATTTACCTATACTCACTTTGTGAAAAAAGCCGCACCGGTTTCTGGTGTTGAAAGCTTGATGGACTACGAAGTAACGTGGATGGCCAAAGCAAAACAAAGCGCTTCAGGTTCTATGGATATTGAATTGAATTTGCGCGCTGTAGTTCCGGTAATGAGCTTGTGCCCATGTTCAAAAGAAATTTCTGAATATGGTGCGCACAATCAACGCTCTCATGTCACGATGTCGGTTGCGCTCGACCCCCAAACAAAGATGACAGTAGAAGATTTGGTGGCTGCTGCAGAGAGCCAGGCCTCTAGTGAATTGTGGGGCTTACTCAAGCGTCCGGATGAGAAGTGGGTTACCGAGCGCGCTTACGACAATCCCAAGTTTGTTGAAGACTTAGTACGCGATGTTGCCGGCCAACTCAAAGACGATGAACGCATTCTGTCCTTGGTGGTTGAGGCTGAGAACTTTGAATCGATTCACAATCACAGCGCCTTTGCGCGCATCAGCCTGACCAAGTAAGTTAGATTCACTAAAGCGGTAATCGGTGCTTAACTTAAATTGTTACTCGCCAAATCCCAGCGGGGTTTGATATCAAAAGCCCCTGACTTACTAGATCCATTGTTAGCTGACAGCATGCGGAGCGCACCAGCAAATGCAATCATGACGCCGTTATCGGTACACAGATCAACGGGCGGATAGTGCACTTCAAAGCCATTTTTCTTGGCTGATAAATTGAGTGCGGCACGCAGCTGCAAGTTAGCTCCCACTCCACCAGCTAGTACTAAATGCTGACAGCCTGTTTGTTTGAGCGCCTTTTGAGATTTACTGACCAGCACTGCAACTAAGGACTCTACAAAACTTCTAGCCAGATCCGCATGAAATTGCGCGCGCTCATCAGCCCCCGAAGATCCAGTGGCTTCATATTTTTTCACTTGATTTAACACGGCTGTTTTTAATCCGGAAAAGGAAAAATCCAAATCACCTGAATGCAACATGGGTTTGGGTAAATCAAAGCGGCCCGCCTGACCTTGTTCTGCCAATTGAGAAATGGCTGCACCACCTGGGTAATCTAAACCCAATAATTTGGCTGTTTTATCAAAGGCTTCACCTGCAGCATCGTCCAGTGTTTCCCCAAGTAATTCATATTTCCCTACGCCGCTAACCAACATCAACTGTGTATGACCCCCCGAAACTAGCAGTGCAATAAAGGGGAATTGGGGCACAGAAGCCCCTAAAAGCGGTGAAAGTAAGTGTCCTTCGAGGTGATGAACCCCGATGGAGGGTAAATTTAAGCCCTGAGCAAGAGATTTAGCAAATGCGCTACCCACGAGTAGGGCGCCAGCCAACCCGGGCCCCTGAGTGTATGCAATGGCCTCAATATCCTTTAATTGAAGTCCGGCCTCGTGCATAGTCTCATCGAGCAGTGGTAAAACCCGCCGGATGTGGTCTCTAGAGGCTAATTCGGGAACCACGCCCCCATAATCTCGGTGCATTGCTATCTGAGAATGCAGGGCTTGCCCCAGAATGCCTTGGGAGGCTGGACGACCATTTTCCCAGGCGGCGGTGTCATATAAAGCCACCCCGGTCTCATCACAAGAAGTTTCTATGCCTAAAACAATCATTTTTTCACTTGGTCGTGCTAGAATCGCTGTTCAGTTAATTTTTCGATATTTTTCGAGCATATACGAGTTAAACAAGTATGACTACAGTCCGCCTCCGCGAAAACGAACCATTTGAAGTGGCATTGCGCCGTTTCAAGCGCACCATTGAAAAAAATGGTCTTTTAACCGACTTGCGTGCTCGCGAGTTTTACGAAAAGCCAACGGCTGAACGTAAGCGTAAAAAGGCCGCTGCTGCAAAACGCCATTACAAGCGTATCCGCAGCCAAATGTTGCCTAAGAAGCTTTACTAATTCTTTTTAAAAGCGCTCTTCACTGAGATGCTTTGAAACCCGCTGACGGTCAAACGCAGCGGGTTTTTGCTTTTTAATCTATTAGATACATGAGGAAAAGATCATGAGCCTTAAAGACCAAATTACCGAAGATATGAAAAGTGCCATGCGCGCAAAAGAAACGGCAAGATTAGGGGCGATCCGTCTTTTGTTAGCGGCCATCAAGCAACGTGAAGTAGATGAGCGCATCGTAGTAGATGATGCTGGCATTATTGCTGCGATTGAAAAAATGATTAAGCAGCGCAAAGACTCTATCTCTCAATTTGAAAAAGCAGGTCGTGATGATTTAGTAGCGATCGAAGTCGGCGAGATGGAAATTTTGCTGACATACTTGCCCGCCCAATTATCCGATGCTGAAGTGGAGGCTGCAGTTGCTGCAGCAGTTTCTTCAACTGGGGCAAGCGGTCCGCAAGATATGGGCAAAGTAATTGGTGTTCTCAAGGCTCAATTGGCGGGTAAGGCGGATATGGGCAAAGTGTCTGGTTTGGTGAAAGCGGCACTCGCTAAATAAGTGACCAGCGCAGTTTTCCGCTAAGTCACAAAATTTACTGATTGTTGATTCATACTAGCTACTTATGGCTCTCATTCCACAATCCTTCATTGCCGATCTTTTAAATCGGATCGACATCGTTGATGTGGTTGGTCAGCATGTGAAGTTGAAAAAGGCAGGCGCAAACTATCAAGGTTTGTGCCCCTTTCATTCAGAAAAATCCCCCTCATTTTCAGTATCCCCAACCAAACAGTTCTATCACTGCTTTGGTTGTGGGGCGCATGGATCTGCCATTAGTTTCTTGATGGAATATTCAGGCCTTGGATACGTAGACACGATTGAAGATTTAGCGCGTTCTGCTGGTTTGGATGTGCCACGTGAAGAGCGAACCGCCAATGATGTCGCAAGACAGCAGCAGGCAATGGCCCTAAGTGAGGTAATGAGCTCTGCAGCAGAGTGGTATCGCCAGCAACTCAAGGGCGTCTCTCGTCCAGTCGAATACCTGAAGGGTCGCGGCCTAACTGGTGAAATTGCTAAGCGTTATGGACTGGGATATGCGCCTGATGGTTGGCAAGGATTGGAGGCGGTATTTGGTACTTATGCCAATGATGAAGTTGCTAAAACATTATTAGAAGGTGGCTTACTGATTCAGAGTGAGCAAAATGAAAATCACCAAACTGCCAGACGCTACGATCGCTTTCGGGATCGCATCATGTTTCCCATTCGCAATCCCAAAGGGCAGGTGATTGGCTTTGGCGGTCGCATTTTGGATCAAGGTGAGCCGAAGTATTTAAATTCTCCCGAGACGCCACTCTTTTCTAAAGGCAATACGCTTTACGGATTATTTGAGGCGCGACAAGCCATTCGAGCACAAGAATATGTGCTTGTATGCGAAGGCTATATGGATGTTGTGGCTCTGGCGCAATTGGGATTTCCGAATGCGGTTGCTACTCTAGGTACTGCTTGTACTGCCAATCATGTGCGTATGCTGCTGCGTCAAACCGATCGGATTGTGTTTTCATTTGATGGCGATGCTGCTGGGCAACGTGCAGCACAAAGAGCACTAGAGGCTTGCTTGCCTTTGATGTCTGACGATAAAGAAATTCGCTTCTTATTTTTGCCGACAGAGCATGACCCCGATAGTTATGTACGTGCTTATGGCGCCCCCGCTTTTGAAAAAGTCATTAAAGAGGCAATGTCGCTCTCCAGTTTCTTTTTTAAGATTGTGAGTCAAGAGCACGAGTTAACTACGCCTGAGGGTAGGGCGCAAACCCATCATGCGGCCAAGCCATTACTTCTCTCGATGCCGCCGATTGCATTGCGCACCCAAATTCTGCGTGAACTGGCCATTCGAACAAACTCCACGCCAGCTGAGCTCGAATCATTTTGTGGGCTTACTGTAGTCCCTGCCGCTGTGCCGCAAGGTTCATATGCCACTACTGCCCAGCGTGCACCGAGCTTTAATCAAGTCAATGGTGGTAATAGGACACAAGGTGCTCCATGGCAAGCATCCAAGGGCTCTGCCAAAAGAGTTGCTATGGTCAATATTCCGCCACCTCAAGCACCAACAGATTTAGCAGAACAGATGTTGCGAGTGCTGATTCAGTTTCCGCATTTAGGTAAGGCCTTAGATGCCAATAAACGGGCGCTCGCATTAAAGGCTTCTGAGTTGCGATCGGCCAAGGCATTTGAGTTGATGAAGGATTTATTGGCCCAATGCGATTTAGTGGAATTCATCCCTGGAGATAATGGCAAAGCTGCTAGTGTGGGAGCAGGTGCATTTGCACTTTTCCAAGAACAACTTTCTCGTAGTGAGTTCGCCCCTTTGTATGAAGTACTCAGAAAGCGGGTAATGGGCTCCGATTTAGAGCTTGAAGGGGCATCGGCAGATTTGGAGGGCGCGTTTAAAAAACTGGAATTAACCCACCTTAAACAAGAAATGACAGAGATCGCTCAAAAGATTGCTGGTAGTACTGCCACTGAGCAAGATCGGGCTCGTTACCGCGAGCTTGGTGAAAGATTGAAATTCTCCTAAGAATTTTCTGAGTTTGCCCTAGTAAAACCCGGATTTTGTCCCCATTTATGGATAAGAAGTAGGGTTAAAAAGTCACAATCGACTATAATCCTCTATTCCCAGAAAAAAACCGATTTAATTCAGTCACTTGCGCTTTATTTTGATGAAATTTGGGGCAAGTGGAAAACGTGGCTGTGCTTAATCAGTCGATATCAATAAACAGTAACGTGAGTCAGCGCTAATAAATGCCAAATATCAAGAAAAAACCTGCAAAACCAGTAGCTAAAACTGTTGCTAAAGCAAAAGCCCCTGTGAAAGCAGTAAAGCCAGTAGCTAAAGCGCCTGCAAAACCAGTAGCTAAAACAGCAGCAAAACCAGTAGCTAAGCCTGTTGCCAAAGCAAAAGCGCCTGTTAAAGCAGTAAAGCCAGCGGCTAAAAAAATAGCGAAGCCAGCAGCCAAACCTGCAGCTAAAGCGGTGCCAAAGTCTGCAAAAGCTCCAGTGAAGGCCGTAGCTAAACCTGTTGTCAAAGCACCAGTAAAAGTAGTGGCAAAAGTAGAGGCGCCTAAAAAAGGCAAAGCTGTAGCAGCACCCAAAGCTGAAGAAGTGAAAGAATTAAAGGGTAAAAAAGCGAAAGACGCTGAGGTAGAGCTTGTTGTAGTCGAGGAAGACAAAAAGGTTCGCAAGACTAAGGCTAAAGCGGATGCGCCTGTAGAAGGCGCTGAGCCAGTTCTCACTGATCGCCAAAAAGCCCGTGAGCGTAAAGCAAAAGAAAAAGCGCTCTTAAAAGAATTTGAAGCGCAAAAGTTGGGCTCTGAAGAGCAGCAAGAATTACGTCGTACCCGTTTAAAGACATTGATCAAGATGGGTAAGTCCAAGGGTTATTTAACTCATGGCGAAATTAATGATGTGATGTCTGATGAGTTGTCTGATGCAGATGCATTAGAAACGTTGATTGGTTTGTTAAACGACATCAACATTACTGTTTACGAACAAGCCCCAGATGCTGAAACACTCTTATTAAACGAGAATGCTTCTGCAGGTACTACCGAAGAAGAAGCGGAAGAAGAGGCAGAAGCTGCTCTTTCCACTGTGGATTCAGAATTTGGCCGCACTACCGACCCAGTACGTATGTATATGCGTGAGATGGGTACCGTTGATCTTCTGACTCGCGAAGGCGAGATCGTGATTGCGAAGAAGATTGAGGCTGGCTTAAAAGATATGGTCATGGCTTTGGCCGCATGCCCAGTCACCATTGGTGAAATCATCGGCAATGCTGACAAGATCGCTAGTGGTGAAATGGAAATCGACCAATTTGTTGATGGCTTGGTAGACCCTAATGCAGAAGATATTAAATTAGGACCTGAAGAGCCAGAGATCGATCCGGATGCCGAAGAAGGTGGCGAAGAGGGTGAAGATGAAGGCGGTGGTGGTGGCGGTGCAGCAACAGCTAATGCAAAGCAGCTAGAGGAATTGAAGCAGATTTCTTTAGAGAAGTTTGCAATCATCCGCACCCAAGCTGACAAAATGCGTCGTGCTTTTGATAAAGAGGGCTATAACTGCCCAGCTTATATCAAGGCACAAGAAGCCATTCGTAATGAATTATTGGGTTTCCGTTTGACAGCTAAGAGTGTTGAGAAGCTATGCGACACCATGCGCTCACAAGTAGACCAGGTATGGAAACTGGAACGTGGCATTGTGAGTTTATTGGTAGATAAGGTCGGCGTTAATCGTGGTGAAGTGATTAAAGATTTCCCTAAGATGGCGATGAACTTAGAGTGGACTGCTAAGCTCTTGAAAGAGAACAAGCCATACACAGCTCTCTTGCAACGCAATGTGCCTGCTGTTCAAGAACTTCAACAAAAACTCATCGATATCCAGACCCGCGTTGTATTACCACTTCCAGAATTAAAAGAAGTGAACAAGCGCATGGCTGCTGGTGAAAAGCGTGCGCGTGAAGCGAAGCGCGAAATGACTGTAGCCAACTTACGTTTGGTGATCTCGATTGCTAAAAAATATACCAACCGTGGTTTGCAGTTCTTGGATTTAATTCAAGAAGGTAATATCGGTTTGATGAAGGCGGTGGATAAGTTTGAATACCGTCGTGGTTATAAGTTCTCAACCTATGCAACATGGTGGATTCGTCAGGCAATTACGCGTTCTATTGCCGACCAAGCCCGTACGATCCGTATCCCAGTGCATATGATTGAAACGATCAATAAGATG
>CAIKGX010000169.1 GCA_903827075.1 uncultured beta proteobacterium
ACCTTTAGCAATTGCCTCTAAGGCGGCATTAATTTCTTTAGTGGTTTTAAAACGGGAGAGTTCAACAATGCGCACAGGCCAGTCAGCAAAGCGGTCTTTCCAGGTAGAGACGTGTTGTTCAGCTAACAAGGTGGTTGGGGCCAAGATGGCGACTTGTTTACCGCCCATAACTGCCACAAAACTCGCGCGCAATGCCACCTCTGTTTTTCCAAAGCCTACATCGCCGCAAACTAGGCGATCCATTGGCGTACCGCTAGTCATATCGCCGATGACTGCTGCGATGGCATTGGCTTGATCAGGCGTTTCTTCAAAGCCGAAACTCTCAGCAAATGCAGCGTAATCATGTGCAGAAAACTCAAAGGCATGGCCTTTACGGATGGCGCGTGCGGCATACAGACTTAAGAGTTCTGCTGCCGTATCTCTAATCTGTTCTGCAGCCTTCCGTTTGGCTTTATCCCATTGACCAGATCCCAGTTGATGCAATGGTGCAGAGTCTGGATCAGAGCCTGCATAGCGAGTAACCATTTGCAGTTGTTGAACAGGGACATAGAGGGTTGCCTCTTTGGCATAGACCAAATGCAAAAACTCTTCGAAAATCGGCGCCTCTTTTGGTGGCGCTAGATTTAAAAGCACTAAGCCCTGATAGCGGCCAATTCCGTGATCGGAATGAACTACCGGATCGCCGATTTTGAGTTCAGACAAATCCTTAAAGAGCATGTCTGGATCAACACTCTCACTACCTTTGCCCTTACGTCGTTGACGTGCTGTTGAAGTGAATAACTCGGCTTCGGTAATAACTATGAGGTTATGTGAAGGCCAGGTAAAGCCATTAAATAGTGGGGCAGTAACTAAACCAAATAAGGAATCGCTCTTGATGAAATCGGCAATAGACTCAAAACCTTCAGGCCTTAGTGGGAAGAGTGGTTTACCATCATGTCCTGTAACTGAATTGCTTTCCTCAAATAACTGCCGAATCGATTCTTTACGACCAGCACTATCGCTACAGATCAGAATGCGGGTTTTTTCAGGCGCAACAAGATTGCGTAGACGATGAATGGGATCAGCATCACGTCGATGTACTGCAATATCAGGTACCGCTAAAAATAAGGACTCTTCTGACGTCGCACGACCTAGTTCACGTTCTAATAAAAGACGGGCATATGGCTTGGTGGCAATGAAGAACTCATCAACATCCAAAAACAAGTCTTTGGGTGGCAGTATTGGTCGATCAAGATCATGTTTAAGGAACTCGTATCGCTGCTGGGTGTCCTTCCAAAAACTCTTGATGGATTCTTCGATATCGCCAATGCTGACAATCCACACTGGATCACCAGAGCGAGGAAAGTAATCAAAGACATTAGATGAGGCTTCAAAAAAGAGGGGGAGGTAAGACTCAATACCGGCACTTGGTATTCCTAAGTTGGCATCCTTATAAATGGAGCAGCGTGTAGGGTCACCTTCGAACACTTCACGCCAACGACCTCTAAAGGCAGTACGAGAAGCATCATCGAATGGAAATTCATGGCCAGGAAGCAAGCGCACTTCTTTAACGGGGTAGAGACTGCGCTGGGTATCAGGATCAAATGCACGAATTTGCTCAATCTCATCACCAAAGAGGTCTAGGCGATATGGCAGGTTCGAGCCCATTGGAAACAGATCAATTAAGCCCCCACGAATACTGTACTCACCAGGACGCATCACTGCACTGACGGGGTCATAACCCGCTTGCTGTAGTTGGAGTTTGAGGGCGGCTTCATTGAGTTTGTCACCCTGACTAAAAAAGAAGGTGTGACCAGATAGGAAATCAGGTGGACCTAGCCTTTGTAAAGCGGTAGTAATGGGGACTAAAACAATGTCGCAGCTACCATTGAGTAATTCATATAAGGTAGCTAAGCGCTCTGAGACCAAATCTTGATGCGGGGAAAAATGGTCGTATGGAAGGATTTCCCAATCAGGCAGCAAGCGAGTTTTAAGCTGCGGTGCAAAAGTCGGGATTTCTTCTAAAAGACGTTGCGCTTCTTGAGCATGCGCACAAAACACCACCATTACCGAATAATCCTTGCGGTAACTGAGGGCTGATTGGGCTATGAGAGCGGCATCTGCTGATCCGACTAGGCCTGAAAAGGTAAAGCGCTGCCCAGCCCGCGGCGCAGGTATGGGGGTTCCTAGTTTTAATGCATCAGACATCTTGGGTCATTATAGAATCAGGTATGCAATCCGGAAATCAATCCAAGCCCCAATACCATGCACTTTTACCTACTGCTGGAACAGGGTCGCGTTTAGGTGGTGAGCTACCGAAACAATTTGCCCAATTAGCAGGCAAGCCAATGTTGGCCTATGCGGTGGAGGCTTTTTCTCAAACCCCAGAAATTGCATCGATTTGGGTTGGCGTTAGTCATAACTTTATTGATAACCCTGTAATAAGCAGCTTTGCCTCTTCCAAGCCATTGCAATTTCTTGCAACAGGGGGCCCAACAAGGCAGGAAACTGTTCGCAATACTCTGGCCGCGATGCTCAAAGCAGGTGTTGCTGATAATGATTGGGTATTGGTGCATGACGCTGCACGCCCCGGAATTACCCCCTTATTAATTCAAAAGCTAATAGTGGCTGTTACACACTCTGGCCAGGGCGGTCTACTAGCCGTGCCTATGGCAGATACATTAAAGCTCGCTGATTTCACATCAGCAGTTGCCGGCAATCCTACTCGTGCTGATAAAACGATTTCAAGAGATCACCTTTGGCAAGCGCAAACACCGCAAATGTTTGGTGTGAAAGCCTTGCATGACGCCATTGAAGATGGGATCAGGCAAGAAGCAGACATTACTGATGAAGCAAGTGCAATGGAGCTGATAGGTTATAAGCCTCTTTTAGTAGAGGGCGCCACTCGAAACTTTAAAGTAACACACCCAGCCGATTGGGATTTGATGCAAACCCTCTTGCTTTCACCGACTAAACAAAACTGAAATAGCCCACCATGACCCAAAGCACAGTACATATTCCCCAGTTTCGGATTGGTCAAGGTTATGACGTACATGCTTTAGTTGCCGATCGTAAGCTCATCATCGGTGGCGTTCATATCCCTCATGAAAAAGGACTTTTGGGCCATTCTGATGCCGATGTCTTGCTTCATGCTTTAACCGATGCCTTGCTTGGCGCGGCTGGATTAAATGACATTGGACAGCTATTTCCCGATACTGATGCGCAATTTAAGGACATGGATAGCCGGATTTTGCTTAGAGCGGCCTTGCAAAAGGTTCAGGCGGCAGGGTTTCATATAGGTAACGTGGATGCCACCATCATTTGCCAAAGGCCTAAATTAGCCTCTTTTTTGCCTGAGATGATCAAAAATATTGCTGCTGATTTGGCGGTGACCCCTAGCCATGTCAACCTGAAAGCTAAAACGAATGAATCCTTAGGTCATCTAGGGCGAGGTGAGGGCATTGCAGTCCATGCGGTCGCTTTGCTCTATAAGGCCTAAATATCCTCCAAAACCGCTAAGCATTGTAGAATTACGGTCTTTAGAGTGAAGTATGAGCTAAGTAGCGTTTGCGGAAATTCGCGAGGATGGCGGAATTGGTAGACGCACCAGGTTTAGGTCCTGGCGCCAGAAATGGTGTGGGGGTTCGAGTCCCCCTTCTCGCACCACAAGGTTGCTACTATGCTTAGGCTTCACATATCCTGTTTTTCAATTAAGAGACGAGAATAGCTGTGCAGATAGAAAATTTAGGTCAGTTAGACCGCAAAGTGACCCTAGAATTCGCGCGTGCGGATTTGGCCAAAGCCAGAGATGAGCGCTTGGCTAAGTTAGGTAAGACTATGAAAGTTGCTGGCTTTCGTCCGGGCAAAGTGCCTAAGAACATGATTGAAAAGCAATATGGCATGCAAGTGGACTTCGAACTGCAGTTTGATAAAGCCTCTGAACTGTTTTATGACATCGCTCAAAAAGAAGCAATCAAATTAGCTGGTCAACCCCGTTTAGATCCCAAGAGTGAGCTTGAGGCCGACAAGATTGTTTTTGATGCTTACTTTGAAGTGTTGCCTGAAGTCAAAATTGGTGACTTTAGCAAAGCTGAGGTCACTCAGTACATCACCGATATTTCTGATGCCGAAATTGATCGTGCCTTAGATGTATTGCGTAAGCAACAAGTCCATTACCATGCTCGCGGCGAAGCTGGTCCTCACGGTGATGGTGGCGCTAATACTGCAGCCCAAGCTGGCGATCAAGTCGTCATTGATTTTATTGGCAAGGTTGATGGTGTTGAATTTACCGGCGGTAAAGCAGAAAACTTTGAATACGTTTTAGGCGAAGGTCGCATGCTCCCTGAATTTGAAGCTGCCACATTGGGCCTCAAAGCTGGCGAAAGCAAAACTTTCCCATTGAACTTCCCAGCCGATTACCACGGTAAAGATGTTGCTGGTAAGACTGCTGATTTCACCATTACCATTAAGTCCGTTAATTGGGCGCACTTGCCTGCGGTCGATGATGCATTTGCATTGTCATTGGGCGTTACCGAAGGTGGCGTTGCCAAGATGCGTGAAGAAGTTAAAGAGAACTTAGTACGTGAAACTAAGCGCCGCATTACATCCCTTTTAAAAGGTGAGGTAATGGAAAAGCTCAATAGCTTGTGCGAGCTTGATGCTCCTAAGTCTTTAGTTGCGCAAGAGCAAGAGCGTTTAGTAGAGTCTGCTCGTCAAGACTTGATGCAGCGTGGTATTCCAAATGCGAAAGATGCACCTATCCCCGTTGAAATGTTTGCAGAGCAAGCTTTAAAGCGTGTGCGCTTAGGCTTGATTTTGAGTGATCTCGTTAAGCAGCAAAATTTGGCGGCAACCGCTGACCAAATCAAGGCTGAAATTGATGAGCAGGCTGCGACGTACGAAGATCCAAAAGAAGTGGTTCGTTGGTTCTATAGCAATCCAAGCCGTCTAAAAGACATTGAAAACTTGGTGCTTGAGGAAAATGTGATTAAGCATTTCACATCACTTGCTAAAGTGACCGATAAAACAGTGAGCTTTGAAGAGCTCAGCAAACTTAACTAATATTATTCAGCATCTATTCACTAAAGGCCTGATCACATGAACCTGAATCATTTCCAATCTG
>CAIKGX010000170.1 GCA_903827075.1 uncultured beta proteobacterium
CCGGACTCATCGACCCGATCAATCAAGATTTGCATGCGTTTGCCTACTTTTTTAGCAAGTCGCTGAATTGAAATATCTTCGGCTTTTGCCATAAACCGGGCACGGCGCTCTTCCCGAATAAGCTCTGGGACCGCATTTTCCAAAGCGTTTGCAGTTGCGCCATCTACTGGTGAATAAGCAAAGCAACCCGCTCGATCGATCTGGGCTTCATCTAGGAAGTCGAGTAAATATTGAAATTCTTCTTCAGTTTCCCCAGGGAAACCAGCAATAAAAGTGCTACGGATGACCAAATCTGGACAGGCGGCACGCCAAGCCTGTATGCGCTCTATATTCTTCTCACCACTTGCTGGACGTTTCATCCGTTTGAGCACATCGGGATGCGCATGCTGCAAAGGAATATCTAAATAAGGCAAGACACCGTAACCATGCTCTGAAAACTGGGCCATTAAGGGCAGGATATCGTCCACATGGGGATAGGGATAAACATAGTGGAGGCGAACCCAAGCTTGATGTTCTCTAGCGATTTGATTAAGGGCATTTACCAAATCGAACATTCTAGTTTTAACTGGTTTGCCATCCCAAAAACCGGTGCGATAGCCAATATCCACGCCATAGGCACTCGTATCTTGAGATACTACTAGCAGTTCTTTTACACCAGACTCAAATAATTTTTTCGCTTCAAGCAACACTTCACCAATCGGACGCGATACTAGATCACCACGCAAACTTGGAATGATGCAGAAGGTACAGCGATGATTGCAACCTTCAGAAATTTTGAGGTAAGCGTAATGCTTCGGCGTGAGTTTGACTCCAATTGGTGGGAGTAAATCCGTAAAGGGATCATGTGGTTGAGGCAAGTGCAGATGAATTGCTTGCATCACTTCAGCAGTAGCGTGCGGCCCAGTTACAGCAAGGACTTTAGGATGAATGCTTTGAATAAGATCACTACCATCTGCATTCTTGCGCGCACCAAGGCAGCCGGTGACAATGACTTTGCCGTTCTCAGATAATGCCTCGCCAATTGCAGCCAAACTTTCTTCTACGGCTGAATCTATAAAGCCGCAGGTATTGACAATGACGAGATCAGCGCCAGCGTAGTCTTTCGATGTCTCATAGCCTTCAGCGCTTAACTGCGTGAGGATGAGTTCAGAATCGACTAAGGCCTTGGGGCAACCCAAGGATACAAACCCTACTTTACCTGCCACAACTATTCTTTTTCTGTATTAGTTGGCTGCGGTGTAAATGGAAAACCACCAAATAAATTTTGTGATCCTTGCATTTGCTCTTGCATTTTGACAAAGAGCTCTTTGCTCTGATCCATATAATTACCCATCAAGCCTTGCATGAGTGGATTTTGCAGGTTCAACATTTTGGCCCAGGCTTCTGGACTACTGCCCGCACCCATTCCTTTGGATTGATCGCCTAATTTGTTATGGATATCCACAAAAGATTGCATGGTCTTTTCAAGATAAGTACCCATTAAGCCTTGCATGGAATTGCCATAAAAACGAATAATTTGGGAAAGCATTTGGGTTGAGAAAACCGGTGCGCCACCAGCCTCTTCTTCCAAAATGATCTGCAAAAGAATATTGCGTGTTAGATCATCATCTGTTTTGGCGTCAACTACGCTAAATACCTCACCTGACATCACCAAGTTTTTAATGTCAGAAAGCGTGACATAAGTACTAGTCTGGGTGTCATACAAGCGGCGGTTGGGGTATTTTTTAATCAGTCGGTCTGCGCCGGCTTTTTTTGCACGTGTGGCCATATTTAAATTTTCCTATCTGTCTCTATTGCAACGCAACATCGGCATAGTTTATCTCTAGTTTGACCTAAAGGTAAATATGCCGATGTGCGTATTGCATAAAACACTATTTTAGTGCGTTTTAGCCGGTATGCAGACCTCCATTTAAGGAAAAGTCTGCGCCAGTAGCATAGCCACCATCTTCAGAAGCAATCCAGCAGCAAATAGAAGCAATTTCGTCGGGAGTACCCAAACGCTTTACAGGAACTCCAGCCACAATCTTCTCCAAAACATCCTCACGGATCGCTTTCACCATATCTGTACCAATATAACCAGGTGAGACAGTATTGACGGTCACACCCTTGGATGCCAACTCCTGTGACAAAGCCATAGTAAATCCGTGCAAACCGGCTTTTGCAGTGGAGTAATTGGATTGTCCAAACTGTCCTTTTTGGCCGTTTACTGAGGAGATATTGATAATGCGACCCCAGCCGTTATCTGCCATGCCGTCTACTACCTGCTTAGTTACATTAAATAAGGAATTGAGATTGGTATCAATTACTGCTTTCCAAGCATCTGGAGTCATTTTGCGAAAAACGCTGTCACGGGTAATACCAGCGTTATTGACCAAAATATCTACCCGACCCACTTCAGCTTTGACTTTATCAAAGGCTGCCACAGTACTATCCCAGTCAGAAACATTACCCTCTGAAGCGATAAAGTCATAACCCAGTACTTTTTGCTCTGCGATCCAGCGATCCTTGCGCGGTGAATTAGGACCACAACCAGCGATCACTTTGTAACCATCCTTAGATAGGCGTTGACAAATAGAAGTGCCGATACCACCCATACCACCAGTTACATACGCGATTTTTTGAGACATTGTGTTCCCCTTGTGTGAATTTTAATTTAATGAATTACGCTGCTGGAGCTGACTTTTCTTTAACGTACTTACCCGGTGCAGCTTCTAGTTTTTTATATTTAGCGTTACCGAAAGTTTTTTTAGCGGGGATTTGCTCTCCACCAAATTGCTCCAACCACTTTGTATAGTTTGGCCACCAACTACCTTTAATTTCTTTAGCACCAGCAAGCCACTCATCAGCAGTCTTGGCAATCTGATTATTTTCATAGTAGTAGCGTTTATTTTTTGCTGGTGGATTAATTACGCCAGCAATATGTCCCGATGCGCCCAAAACAAAACGATTCTTTCCTTTGAGAATATGGGTGGACTCATAGGCAGATTTCCAGGGAACAATATGGTCTTCATGTGACGCATAAATGTATGCTGGACAATGAATTTTTCCTAGATCGATCTTCTCACCACAGAGTGTGACTGTATTTGGCTTAACCAAATCATTTTGCAAATAAGTATGACGTAAGTACCAACAGTACATCGCACCAGGCAAATTAGTGGAGTCGCCATTCCAATACAAGAGATCAAATGGGGGTGGAGAATTTCCTTTAAGGTAACCCTCAACTACATAATTCCAGACCAAGTCGTTTGGGCGCAAAAAAGAGAAGGTGTTGCCAAGATCGATGCCCGACATCATTCCGAAGTTACCACCCTCACCACCAATAGTGCTCTCGCGCATCTTCACCATGGTTTCATCGATAAAGACATCCAATATTCCAGTGTTCGTGAAATCCAATAAGGTGGTAAACAATGTCAGGCTGGCTATAGAGCTATCTTTACGGGCTGCTAACACAGCGACTGCTGAAGCGGTAAGCGTGCCGCCAACGCAAAAACCGAGAATGTTAATTTGCTTGGTGCCGCCAATGTCTTTCACGACATCAATTGCCCGAATGACGCCTTTACCAACATAGTCCTCCCAAGATACCTGCGCCATAGAAGCATCTGGATTTTTCCAGGATACTAAAAAGACGGTATGCCCTTGGCTCACCATATGGCGCACCACAGAATTATCTGGCTGCAAATCTAAAATATAGTACTTATTGATACACGGTGGCACCATTAAGTAAGGACGCTCAAAAACGGTCTCCGTTAAAGGCGTGTATTGAATGATTTCAAATAACTCACAGCGGAAAACCACTTGGCCTTCGGTAGTGGCAATATTTTTGCCAACCTCAAAAGCGGTCTCATCTGTTTGAGAGACCTTCCCTTTTTTCATATCGCCTAATAGATTGACGATACCGTTTTGAATCGACTGGCCTTGCGTACTAATAATGTTTTCCAAAACTTCCGGATTAGTGGCAATGAAATTAGATGGTGATAAAGCGTCGATCATCTGCTCAGTAGTGAACAGAATTTTTTGTCTTGCCTTTTCGTCGGTATCAACCGCTTTTGCCAATTCCATCAAATGCTTGGAATTGAGTAAGTAGGTGGCGGCAATAATCTTGCTCCAGGATGAATGCCACGCCTTCCCAGCAAAGCGACGATCCTTCAACTCAATCGCTTCAGGATTGGTTGCGAGGTGTGCTAATTCAGTGAAATATTCTTTTTGTATTTCCGCCAGACGCTCCGGTGGAATCATCGCCATATGGTGTGGCGCCAAAGAAGGTGCAACACCAGAATTCATGCCTGCAAACATATTGATCTCTTAAATTATTTATAGACATTCTCATGCTATCAAGGCTGAATAGTTATACGCACTAACCCTAGCCCTTAGGAGAAGATAGTGATAACCCGAACAAAAATTATTTAGTCAGCCAAATTAAGGTGGCAAAGCGACCCGTTTGCCCATCACGACGGTAGGAGAAGAAATGAGATTGATCGGAGTAGGTACAGGATTCTCCGCCCTCGATCCTGCTAATCCCAATCGCATTGAGGCGGCTTTGGGCTAATAGATAGAGGTTAGCTAAAAACTTGCCTGGCTTATTTTGAATAGGTACAAATGCTTGGGCCGGAATGGGGGCTTGCTTCATGAATGCGTCCATGACATCGGCACCAACCTCAAAGGAATCAGGACCAATGGCTGGTCCCAACCACACTGAAATATCAGCAGCTAGTAGCTCAGCTTGTAATGACTGCATTGCAGCTACCGTATTTTCTAGGACACCATTGCATAAACCCCGCCATCCAGCATGGGCTGCACCAATCACATGGCCATCGATGCTGGCAAACAGTACTGGCAAACAGTCGGCCGTCAAAATAGCAAGTACCTCATTGGGAATATTGCTCACAGCAGCATCCGCTTCGATATCTAAATTGCCAGTAGCCTGTCTAGCGAAAGGGGTGCTTACTTGAGTGCCGTGAGTCTGTTTTAACCAAATCGGTGTGCCCGGAAGCTCTCTTAATAGGATGGAGCGGTTTTTAATCACATTTTCAATGTCATCACCCACATGGTCGCCTAGATTCAAGGATTGGTATGGCTCACTGCTTATCCCACCATGACGAGTAGTCACAATAGCCCCGACTGATTTGGGCTTGCCCTCCCAATTAGGAAAGATCCAAGACTTATCGATGGTCATTCTGAATGGATGCCAATAAAGCGGCTTCTTGTGGCAGATCTGACTCAGTCATCGCCACTTGCGCCAATAGCCCATGTAAGTCTGCTGGTGGTAATCGAAACCAGGTCATTGTCTCTAAAGAGCTGGGGTGCTGCAAACTTAAAGCATAGGCATGTAAAGCCTGGCGCTCAAACGGAAGGGATTTAGCTGCGCCGGGGGTTCTTTTTCGATATACGGGATCCCCTAGCAAAGGGAAACCTAATGACTCCAAATGCACCCGAATTTGATGGGTACGGCCTGTTTCAAGCCGACATTCAAGCAAAGCCACTGGACTTGTCAAAAAATGACCTTTAGCTAAACGTCTAAATAGTGTTGCAGCTGGCTTTCCCTGCGATGAGCCTGCAGCCATTCTGAGGCGATCGCGTTG
The DNA here is from genome assembly GCA_903827075.1 of uncultured beta proteobacterium. Taxonomy (GTDB): domain Bacteria; phylum Pseudomonadota; class Gammaproteobacteria; order Burkholderiales; family Burkholderiaceae; genus Polynucleobacter. Next base: position 5,580 of record CAIKGX010000170.1, read on the forward strand.
ATCACGACCCACGGTAGCCAATACCTTACCTTGAGAAGGTGCTTCTCCCCAAACCCAGGCTAAATAGCGTCGCCCTACTGTTCTTTCTTGCAACTGTCTTACCAGGGCAGTTTGCGCTATACCCGTTCGAGCCACCACCATCAAGCCGGATGTATCTTTATCCAGTCGATGAACAATTCCAGCGCGGGGTAAATGCTTTAACTCTGGATAGTGATAAAGCAGTGCATTGAGTAAGGTTCCAGTCCAATTGCCGGCTGCTGGATGGACTACTAAACCTGGTGGCTTATTGATCACAATCAGGGATTCGTCTTCATAGACGATGTCCAATGGGATATTTTCAGGGCCAAAAGCAAATTGCTCAGGCATTTCCTGTGGAAATACTTTGATGCTTTCTCCACCACGTAACAAATGACGGGATTTGGTGACTTTGCCATCTACCGTCACGGCCCCTGCCTCGACCCAGGCTTTCAGACGATTGCGGGAATAATCAGGTAAAGCAGCTGCTAAGATCTTATCCAAGCGCTCGCCATCCACATCATGGGGAATTTCTAGAGCAATGAAATCCTCTTCATCGATATAATCAATGGGATTCGATTCGGGAGTATGCGGCAATGCCACGCTTAAAGGGCCTTTTAGTTATGTCGGACGTTATTTCAGACGCCAGTTTAAGGCTTACTGCCATTGCTCAGCCATCTGCGCAAAAAAATCCGCGCTCATTTAAAGCCATTTCTATCACTCTGATGCTGGTAGCAAGTGCTGCCATCCTCTTATTGAGTGGCTGTGCAGGTAGCGATGGCCAAAAAGACGACACTGACATTTGGTCAGAAACCAAGCTGTATTCCGAAGCAACCGATAAACTCAATGACGCTGATTTTGCTAAATGCGGCAAGTATTTTGATAAGCTGGAAGCTCGTTTTCCTTTTGGGCCTTACTCTCAACAGGCTCAGATCAATGCAGCCTATTGCTACTGGAAAGCCCAAGAACAAGCGCAAGCTTTGGTCGCCATTGATCGCTTTATCAAACTGCATCAAGGTAGCCCTAATTTAGACTACGCCTATTACCTCAAGGGTCTGATCACTTTTAATGACGACTTAGGCTGGCTTGGTAAATTTACTGGGCAAGATTTGAGTGAACGAGATCCCAAGGCAGCGAGAGAAGCCTTTGAATCATTCAAAGTGGTAGTTGAAAGATTCCCCGATAGTAAGTACGCCCCAGATGCTCTGGATCGTATGCGTTATATCGTCAACTCATTAGCCGAGGCTGATGTCATCGTTGCTCGCTTCTACTATCAACGCGGCGCCTATTTAGCTTCAGCTAACCGTGCGCAATTAGTCATTCGGGATTACGATCGTGCGCCCGCAGTTGAAGAGGCGCTTTATATCCTAATAAAGTCTTATGAAAAGCTGGGTATGAATGATCTTGCGGCTGATGCACTACGCGTTTATCAATTGAACTTTCCTGATGGGGAAATGTTAGCCTCAGGCCAACGCGCTAAAAAAGAGCGCAGGTGGTGGCAGTTCTGGAATAAGTAAAGCAAAGTTTTAGCTGCTTTACTTATTAAGTTTATTTAATTTCTACCGGCACGCGTGGAGCGAGCGCACAAATTAACTCATAACCAATAGTGCCGCTCATCTGCGCCACATCGTCTACGGGTATTTCTTTCCCCCACAATTCCACAATACTGCCCACTGTAGCTTGGGGCGCATGGCGCAGATCTACAGTCAACATATCCATTGATACTTGCCCAGCTATAGGGCAAATCACTTCGCCCCCATCAGCGCCGGCAGCCTCAATCCAAACGGGGGTGCCATCCTCTGCATGTCTTGGATATCCATCGGCGTATCCACAGGCAATGATGCCAATACGCATATCTTCTGGAGCTTCATAGCGACCTCCGTATCCAACATGATCGCCTTTCTTAATCTCTTGTATATCAATAATTTCACTACGTAGCTGCATCACAGCTTGTAAATCTGAGCGGACGATGTCAGCAAAGCTACCGGTTGGTGAAACACCATAGAGCATGATTCCAGGACGGATCCAATCTCCTAGCGCATTGCGGTGCCACAATATTGCTGCTGAATTAGCTAAAGAGCTCGGGGCCTGCAAGCCTTCAGTGCTTGCTTCAAAACATTCCAGTTGCTCTCCGACAGATGGAGAGCGATCAACTTGATCCGCATTGGCAAAATGGGTCATATGATGCATGCGGTATCCAGCAGCATGTAGGCGATGAAAGGCTGTTCTATATTCAGCCGGCCTAAGTCCTAGCCGATTCATACCCGAATTGAGTTTTAGAAAAATTCCAAATCGATGCCCTGATTTATTTTGATATGACTCAAGCCATTGCACTTGATTTTCTGTGTGCACTACGAGGTCGCATCGAAGATCATCAGCTAAGTCCAACTCATTGGTGTGGAATAAACCCTCCAGCAAGAGAATTCGACCTTGCCAACCATGATCCCTTAGCCACTGCGCGTCGGCAATGTCGAGCAAGGCAAAACCATCGGTAGACCCCAGGCCTGCCAAAGCCCCTTCAAGAGAATGGCCATAGGATTTAGCCTTAATGACAGACCAGATTTTGGATTCTGGAGCCAACTCCCGAATTCTGTTTAAATTATGCCGAAAGGCTCCGGTGTCGATAGATGCCAAAATTGGCCTATTAATCAAGCGATTAGCTGAAGTACTCATATCTACCCCTCCTTTCATGTTTTAATTACATCAATGACTAGATTGTACGAATGAACCGCAGTTTTTACATCATTATGGCGGCGCAATTTTTTTCGTCGCTTGCTGATAATGCCTTGCTAATTGCAGCAATTGCCCTTCTGGCCCAGCTTAATGCTCCGGCCTGGATGACTCCTTTACTCAAATTATTCTTCGTACTTTCCTATGTCATTCTGGCTGCCTTTGTTGGCGCCTTTGCCGATTCCCGCCCTAAGGGCAATGTGATGTTCATTACCAATACGATCAAGTTTGTTGGCTGTGTTGTGATGCTATTTGGTAGTCACCCATTGTTTGCTTATGCCATAGTGGGTCTTGGTGCGGCAGCCTACTCACCAGCAAAATATGGCATTTTGACTGAATTACTGCCCCCAGAAAAGCTCGTGGCAGCTAATGGCTGGATTGAAGGTCTCACCGTGGGCTCAATCATTATGGGCACGGTACTTGGTGGTGTGTTGATTAGCAGCACGGTCTCTCAGACCCTTTTAAGCTTTGATATTCCCGTTTTTGATACTGGCGTTGATACTGCGGCCGAATCCGCCATCATGATCATCATGATGATTTATGTATTAGCAGCTCTCATTAATTTGCGTATTCCGGACACGGGCGCACGCTACGTTTCTCAAAAGACCAACCCAATTGAGTTAATCAAAGATTTTTCCATTTGCTTTAAGACACTTTGGGATGATCGGTTAGGTCAGATCTCCTTAGCAGTTACCACGTTATTTTGGGGAGCTGGCGCTACCCTGCAATTTATTGTGATTAAGTGGGCTCAAGTTGCCCTGCATATGAATTTGTCCCAGGGTGCTATTTTGCAGGCCATTTCTGCTGTAGGCGTTGCCGGTGGTGCAGTTTGGGCAGCTTGGCGTGTCCCCCTGCGTCACTCTCTCAATGTGTTGCCTTATGGCATTGCCATGGGTGCAGTAGTTTGCGCTCTAGCGGTATACAACTCTGACATGCTGCCAAATACGACCATCATGTCTTTTGGTAAATTACAGGTCACCCTTAATTTGCTACCTGCCTACCTGTTATTAATTTTGGTTGGCTGGTTGGCTGGCTATTTTGTTGTTCCCATGAATGCCTTATTGCAGCATCGTGGACACGTACTCATGTCTGCTGGCCACTCCATTGCAGTTCAAAACTTTAATGAAAATATATCTGTTTTGATGATGCTCTTAATGTACTCAGGATTGATTTGGTTAGACGTGCCCATTCAATTTGTGATCATTGGCTTTGGTGTCGTCGTGAGTTTAATCATGTGGCTAGTGATTAAGCGTCACCATGCGAACCAAGCAGAATATGACTCCATGCACCTCATTGGCGAGCACAAGCAGCCGCATTAAACCTTACAGGTTTTGCAATACGGATTTCGCTAGCAATAAATCCTGCCAAAGTAAGGCCTTATCTTTTGGATTTGAAAGAATTTGATTTAATTCAAAAGTGGCGATCAAAGGAATTTCTTCAGCAGCTTCTGCATTGATCGCTAGAACCGTTTCTCTCAATTGAGGAAGCGCGTCTCTTTCGCCAGAAAGTTTTTGTGCCGCAGAAGCACCGAATGCAATTGCTACTAAGGGACTACCATCTTGCGGGATCTCGAGTGGATTCATTTTTTCTGCGGGATTTTTCCAACACCACTCTTGAGCATTTAAACCAAGCACTCGAATCATATTCTGAAATAACACCTCAGCGTCACCTTGGGGCTTGTTACCAAAAAACCACCAAATTCCTAAGCTATTACGATCTGTAGGTGGCTGGTCTATAGGGGCTTGTTCATGAGCAGATTGCTCTGTGGATGCGGATGCTGGAGCATCACGTAGAGCCCATTCGGTTATGCCCATTTCTTTTAGAAATGGAGAGTTGCTGCTGGTATTCATGGCTCTAGCTTAATCGATTTAGCCATTACCAAGGCATCCTCACGGGTACCCGTACTAGCATCCGCTGGGTAATAGTGCTTTCGGGTACCAATATGCTCATAGCCTAAGTGTTCGTATAGTTTGAGTGCGCTGGTATTGCTAGGCCTCACTTCCAGAATAATTCGGGGCATCTTTTGCAGGGCGGCAACACCCTCAATGGCTTGCATCATTTTTAAGCCAATACCAAGACGCTGTAGCTTTGGTGAAACGGTGATGTTTAAAAGGTGTAATTCATCTACCGCTGGAAAAAGAATGCAATATGCCCACAGAATTTGGGGATCTAAATAACTACCCTCAATGGCATTATCGATTTGAGGCCTAATGCAATAGGCCCAATGACCAGCCGCCAAGGAATCTACAAAGTTGCCCTTAGTCCAGGGGTGAATATGCGAAACCCCTTCAATAGCGAGTACGGCATCTAGATCCGCAGGGCCCATTGGCATAAAAGAGAGCTCAGATACGCCAGCGATTTCAGACATGGGTTTGTGTACGCTCTAGCGTGGTGAGGGCTACTTTATTTCTGATGTACAAAGGTTCCAGTAGATGAATATCTTGCTGTAGGCCTTGAGACCACATCAACTGCGCGCAGGTCAATATTCCCGACGCATGAATGCCGATTTCTGCATTCATGCGATTTTCAGGAAATGGGATCATTTGATGTGCAAATAAGCGATCGCCAAATTCAGTAATTGCACTTCCGGCAAGATAATGCACACCACTTAGGTCAACTAGTTCTGGGGCACTAAGCTGAATATCCCCTAGCCTTTTGGGAAGGCCTAAAACAGTATGTTCATACTTTGCCCAATAGGATTCACCCATTCGTGCATCTACTGCAATCACAAATATAGTTGCGCCTGAGGTAATGAAATCTGATGTTTGAACCAATTGAGCTGCAATGGCATCCAGACTGGCTACAGGGAGCACAGGCAACTTTGCTGCTGTGGCTAATCCTTGTACTACTGCAACACCCAGGCGGACCCCTGTGAAGGCGCCAGGACCCACTCCAACTGCAATAGCATCTATATTACTTAATGGGGTAGAAGCCAAACCTAGCAACTCATCAATCCATGGTAACAAGAGTTGGCTAGCGCCAGCCGACACTTGTTGATGTCGTAGTAATGGCGCCAAACCATCGATAGATAAGATCACCGAACACCAAGCAGACGAGGTGTCGATGGCTAATATGCGTGCCACTGAAATTGCCTTCTAAGAAATTAGAAGTCTATTTTAAGTGCTTAATCCCGCAATGACCTCTGGAGGCGCTTGAACCAGCTCAATCAGGACGCCCTCACCACCAATAGGAAACTCTTCATTGCCTTTAGGGTGCACAAAGGTAATGTCATAGCCAGCCGCACCTTTACGTATTCCACCTGGCGCAAAACGCATTCCCTGAGCAGTAAGCCATTCAACTGCTTTAGGCAGGTCATCTACCCAGAGGCCTATGTGATTGAGAGGAGTTTGATGCACTGCAGGTTTTTTCTCGATGTCAAAAGGTTGCATTAGATCTACTTCAATCTCATGAGCCCCTGATCCAATCGCACAAATATCTTCATCAACATTTTCACGCTCAGAGACAAAAGTGCTTTTGTAATCAAAACCAAGTAAATCAACCCAGAGTTTACGAAGGCGATTTTTATCTTCACCGCCAATGGCTACTTGTTGAATGCCTAATATCTGAAATGGCTTGCTCATATCAGGACCTATTCAAAGCGAATAATGAGTTGATCGACAGCTAAGCTTTCGCCTACCTTCGCACAGATTTCAGCAACAACACCGTCTTGAGCTGCAGTCAGAGTGTTTTCCATTTTCATTGCTTCAATTGCAGCCAATTTCTGACCTGCTGTAACTGCCTCGCCAACCTGTACTGAAATATTAGTCAACAACCCTGGCATTGGCGACATCACCAACTTGGAAGTATCTGGTGGGGCCTTAATTGGCATGCGGCGTTGAAGTTCAGCTCCCAATGGGCTCAGCACCATGCATTCATACTGTGCACCATCCAAGCTCAGGAAATATTTAATACCCCGACGCTCAACCTGAGCGGTGACCTTGCTTGTGCCATTGATCGTAG
>CAIKGX010000171.1 GCA_903827075.1 uncultured beta proteobacterium
AGTCTCAACCAATTTTTGTAAGGCAAAGGCAATCTCTAGGGCGCCGGGAACAGTGACTAGCTTGATGTCTTCTTGAACAACCCCTAAGGCAATGAGTTCTTCGATACAAGCGGTGGAAAGGGCAGTGCAATGCGCTTCATTAAAGCGGGCTTGCACAATCCCAATATGTAAACCTTGGCCGTTGAGATCAGCAGCCAATACGCCTACTGCGGATTCATTATTTGTGGTGTTCATGAGGGCTTTAAATAGATGATGTGCTAATTAATTTTTGGATTCAAAGGGTGTGTAGCCAGTGACTTCTAACTTATATCCAGACAGGCTAGGAACCGGGCTGGGGTTGGCTAGTAAGTGCATTTTTCCAACACCCAAATCTTTAAGGATTTGAGCTCCGATACCGTAACTTCGAAAATCCGTTTTACGGGCCAAGGGCGCTGTAGTTTGATCGTCATGAGAGCTATTGAGCTTTTGAAACTGGGCCAACCAGTCTGCATCGCCAGGAGCGGCAATACCTGAGGCATTAAGTAGAACGGCAACTCCCGCTGGAGCAGAAGCAAGTTTTTGTAAGGCCTGAGCCAGGGGCCAAGAATGGGTACTTACACTGGCATCTAGAAAATCGAGCACTGTCACAGGTTCATGTACCCGAACTAAAGTTTCCTCTGTTTCGGAAGGCTTACCCTTTACGAGAGCGAGATGAATACAAGAGCTTGGGGTGTCGCGGTAAATGATTCCTTGAAATTTCCCCCAAGGCGTATCAAATTCACGAGCGCCTTCGCGCACCACAATACTTTCATGTTGGCTACGATACTGAATTAAATCCGCAATGCTACCGATTTTCAAGTGGTGCTCTTTGGCAAACTCTAGTAAGTCTGGCAAGCGGGCCATGCTGCCATCATCTTTCATGATTTCGCAGATGACGGAGGTGGGTGAACAGCCGGCCATTGCTGCTAAATCACATCCAGCTTCTGTGTGACCCGAACGAATCAACACTCCACCAGGCTGAGCCATTAATGGAAAGATATGCCCGGGCTGCACTAAGTCATTGGGTTTGGCATTGGGTGCTACTGCCGTTTTAATCGTATGGGCGCGATCTGCTGCAGAAATACCGGTAGTAACACCACTAGCCGCTTCAATGGAAACGGTAAAGTTGGTGCCCATAGCAGTGCCGTTATCTCTCACCATGAGTGGGAGATTAATTTGCTGGCAGCGCTCACGAGTCAAGGTGAGGCAAATTAAGCCACGGCCATGCTTGGCCATAAAGTTCACCGCTTCAGGTGTAACGTGATCCGCGGCAAGAACGAGGTCTCCCTCGTTTTCACGATCTTCTTCATCAACCAGAATAACCATCTTGCCAGCGCGGAGCTCTGCAACGATTTCTTCTGTGGTGGCGAGTGTATTTGGCATAGCCCTCTATTTTAAGCTGATGAGGACATGGGTGTGAGCTCTGTCCTTCAGTTCCTAGGCAATATCCATCATTTCTGACTGGTAGAGGCAAAGAAAGGCATTTTTTCCTGAGTTCACGCCTCGGAAAATGGCTTTATGCACCCATATATTCCCAGTCGCGCTCAAGGTAATGAATCAAGCCAAGGTTTTATTTTGCTCGAGGTGCTCATTGCCATGAGCCTAGTCTTGACTAGCTGGTTGGTTTTAAGCCATACCTATCAGGCTCTGGTATTGCGGTTTGGGCAACTTCAAGAACAAAGAATGCAATCTCGAAAGGAGTTAGATCAATTTGAAATTCATCTTCACAGTGCAGCCAGTGCAAAAAAGGATTTGATACATGAGTCTGCTCGAATGCCTAGTCGCTCTAATGCTCAGTCTCATGCTCGTAACACCGCTCATCAAAAGCGGTGGTGAGTTGATTGCAAAACAAATGGAATACGAAAAGGTGCAATCTTTGACTGCTGAAGCAGATCGCGCTCTCGAATTAATCGGGCGCGCCATTCGGATGGCTGGGTATCGTCACGCTCCAGCTATGTCGTTAGATAAAAGAAAAAAGACTTCTGATGTGGAATACATACACCTTCAAAAAGGAGGCGGCTTTCAGGGTTCAGACTCTATTTTTATAAAACATGAACTGTCGAGCGGTGTTGATTTAGATTGCATTGGCAATGTCCTTACAAAAGATCGCACTAAACATCATTTAGCGTATCAAGGTTTTTTAGTGGACCGTCAAGCATCTGCTCCAAAAGGTGAGCGTGTGAATGGTGGATCACTGATTTGTCAGTCATTGGATCGTCAGGGGCGAATCCAAAATACCACTTTAATGAATGGTGTCAATCGACTTTCAATTGAAGAGGGGCCAGGCTTGCATGGGAATGGCTATAAGAGAGAAGAGGCCAATCGTTTGTTTACTGTGAGAGTAGAGATGACTGATGGAAAATTAATGCAGCGAGAATTTGAGCGCACTTTTGCCACCCGAAATCTACTGTGATTATTGCGTGGATCTTATCCCTATTCATTTTACTTTCCTCTTTAGTGGCGTACTTAGAGCGTATGAGTGCACTAGAGATCATTAGCATCAATACCTTGTTGGAGTCGCAAAAGCGATTCATCGCTGCTGAGAAAAGCCTTCTGGAGTGTGAGCAGCATCTTTCAAGCATCTCTGTTCTTAAGAACAGGCAATGTCATATTCAATCAGCAGGTAAAAACCTCTGGCGCATTTCTAGCAAAGAAAAGCCCGCTCTTGAAGTGCATGTCTCATTGGATGAGAGAACTGGTCTTGCCACCCGCCTCAATTGGAGACAAGATTTTGAATAGGGAAGCTGGCGCAACTCTTTTGGAATTAATGGCAGTGATATTCATTATGGCGATCATGGCCACAATATCTATGCCACTCTTGCATCAGCAAATTGCCGTCCGTGAAATCGAGACCATTGCCCGCCGTTTTATCTTTCATGCACAATTTGCGAGGCAACAAGCTTTGTACTTAGGAAGCGCAGTGCACATC
>CAIKGX010000172.1 GCA_903827075.1 uncultured beta proteobacterium
ATGACGTTGCCTACTGACTTGCTCATCTTGCGGCCTTGACCATCCACAGTAAAGCCATGGGTGAGAAGGGATTTGTAGGGCGGTTTGCCGTCGAGCATGGCACCAGTCAGTAATGAGGAGTGGAACCAACCGCGATGCTGGTCTGAGCCCTCCAGATACAAATCAGCTAAACGACCACTGGGGGTTTCAGATTCAGAGGTGAATAGCTGATCACGGTGCGAGCCACGAATGACATGCCAATGCGTTGTGCCAGAATCAAACCAAACATCTAAGGTGTCACGATTTTTTTCATATTGAGTCGCCTCTTCACCGAGCAGTTCAGCAACTTCCAATTTTTGCCAAGCCTCGATACCTTCTTTTTCAACGCGCTGAGCGATTTCTTCAAGCAGTTCAACTGTATGGGGATGTGGTTCACCACTTTCCTTGTGAACAAAGAAAGCCATTGGGACACCCCATTGGCGTTGACGCGACAATGTCCAGTCTGGGCGATTGGTAATCATGCTACGCAAACGTTGCTTACCCCAAGCCGGGAAAAACTCAGTCGCTTCGATGCCGGCCAAGGCAGTGTCACGTAAACTCGCATTGCCATCAGAAGGTTTTTTATCCATGCTGGCGAACCATTGCGAAGTAGCGCGATAAATGATTGGAGATTTGTGACGCCAGCAATGCATATAAGAATGTGTATATGTTTTATCTCTGAGCAAGCTACCCGCTTCACGCATCGCCTCAACAATTTTAGGATTGGCTTTCCAGATATATTCATTCGCAAATAATGGCAGCCAAGAGGCATACACGCCATTGCCCATGACTGGGTTAAGAATATCTTTATCGGCTAGCTTATTGGCTTTGCAGGATTTAAAGTCTTCCTCGCCATAAGCGGGGGCAGAGTGGACTACACCGGTACCTGTATCTAAGGTGACATACTCAGCTGGATAGATTGGGGCTAAGCGCTTATAGCCTTCATGTAAGGGCGCCAATGGATGCCAGAAAGAAATATTCGCTAATTGACTACCTAAGCAAGTGCCAATTATTTTTCCTTCAAGACCATAATCTTGCAAACACGTTTCGACGCGATCTTGAGCGAGGATGAGCAACTGATCGCCGGCATCGACTAAAGCATAGGTCAGTTCAGGATGAACATTGAGTGCTTGGTTTGCGGGAATGGTCCAGGGGGTTGTAGTCCAGATGACAATCATTCCAGGCTTAGCGGGAATCTCGCTCAGACCGAATGCTTTTGCTAGTTGTGGGCGCTGCGCATCATCAAATGCAAAGCCAACATCCACAGTAGGATCTGTTTTATCTTGGTACTCCACCTCAGCTTCGGCTAGGGCCGAGCCACAATCAAAACACCAGTTCACTGGCTTTAGACCGCGGAAGACATAACCCTTTTCCCAGATTTTCCCTAGAGCACGAATCTCATCTGCTTCATTGCGGAAATTCATGGTGAGGTATGGATTATTCCAGTCACCCAGAACACCTAGGCGCTCAAAATCTTTTTTTTGTTTCTCTACTTGCACTTGTGCATAGGCGCGCGCCTTGGCTTGTACTTGCTCAGTTGGTAAATTTTTACCAAACTCTTTTTCTATCTGAATTTCGATTGGCATGCCGTGGCAATCCCAGCCTGGAACATAAACAGAATCAAAACCCATCAACCAGCGGGACTTGACAATCATGTCTTTTAATATTTTATTGACTGCGTGACCAATGTGAATATCACCGTTTGCATAAGGGGGGCCGTCATGCAAAATGAATTTCGGCTGATTGGCATGCGCAGCACGAATCTTTTCATAGAGTTTATTTTTCTGCCATTGCGCAACCCATTGTGGCTCGCGCTTAGGAAGGTCACCCCGCATCGGGAATGGGGTCTCTAGAAGATTGACGGGATATAAATTTTCTTTTTCAGACATAGACTTTTTTCTGGAAATAATTTCTGGCGTGCGTTGCATCTGCTGCAATCGCTTGGGTGAGTGTGTCAAGGTCAGGATATTTTGCCTCGTCACGAATCTTTTCTAAGAGTTCTACGGTAATGATTTTTCCATAGACATCTTTGTCGTAATCAAAGATATGGGTTTCAAGTAAAACGCGCCCCTCATCTTCTACTGTGGGTCTTACCCCAAGACTAGCTACCGCAGGAAGGGGCTTATTACCTAGGCCAATCACTTGGGCGGTAAAGATGCCAGTGGTGGCTGGTTTGCGATGATGTAAGTGATTAGCTACAGCTAAGTTTAAAGTTGGAAAGCCCAGGGTACGCCCCAATTTTTGTCCATGAATTACGTGCCCAGAAATTCCGTAAGGGCGACCAAGTAATTTGCTGGCCTGCTCCATATCACCAGCAGCCAATGCTTCACGCAAAGCAGAGCTAGAAATTCGCTCACCATCTTCAAGAACGGTGTGAATGCTTGAAACTTCAAAGCCGTATTTTTCACCAGCCACTTTAAGGCTGGCAAAGTTTCCAGCGCGTTTTGCCCCATAGCAAAAATCATCACCAATCAAAATCCATTTGGTGTTGAGTTGTTTTACTAAAATTTCTAAAACAAATTGTTCTGGAGTGAGTCGTGCAAATGCGGAATTGAAATGTTCGACTACTACACGGTCGATACCCATCTGTGCAAAGGCAGCTAACTTGTCCCGTAAATTCAGAATGCGTGGAGGCGCTTGTTCTGGGGAAAAGAATTCCTTAGGGTGTGGTTCGAAGGTCATGACGCAACTGACTAAACCTTTTTCCAGCGCACCTTCCCGCAGTTGTTTGAGCAGGGCGCGATGACCCCTGTGCACGCCATCGAAATTACCGATGCTTAAGGCACAAGCTGGTCCTGCGGAAAACTGGGTAGGGCCACGGAATACGTTCACAAAATCGCTTTCAGGGTAGCCATCAATTATATTGTGGGCATGCTATCTATCGTCACCTTAATCTCAGGCCGCGGATCTAATTTCGAGGCTATCGTCAAAACCGCTCAAAAAGAGCAATGGCCAGTCCAGTTTGCTGGGGTCATTGCAAACCATTCTGCCGCTAAAGGCCTTGATTTTGCTCGCTCCCAGGGTATACCGGCGATAACTATTGAGCATCGCGAATATCCATCCCGTGAATCCTTTGATGCTGCCTTGATGGAGCAAATTGACGCATTAGGGGCTGATTTGGTAGTTTTAGCCGGTTTTATGAGAATCTTGACCCCGGGCTTTATTCGTCATTTTGAGGGTCGCTTGATCAATATTCACCCCGCGCTCCTGCCAGCATTTCCTGGTTTGCATACCCATGAACGTGCTTTAAAGGCTGGAGTGGTAGAGCATGGTGCCACGGTTCACTTCGTATCTGAAGGTGTCGATGAAGGCCCCATCATCTGCCAAGCCTCTGTTCCAGTGCTTGAAGGGGATGATGCTGACACCTTGGCGGCCCGAGTTTTGGCTGCTGAGCATCAAATTTACCCGCGGGCCGTAAAATGGTTCCTTGATGGACGATTGCGAATAGAAGGTAATCAAGTGAAGCTACAACCCCCAGAGTCGCAATTTTTTAAATTATGAGTGCAGAACGTCCCCCTCGCAGATCTGGTAGCAGATTAGCCCCGCATAAAAGTTACGCAACTAAAACCAAAGATTCGTTACGCCGTCCTGAGAGGCGAAACGCG
>CAIKGX010000173.1 GCA_903827075.1 uncultured beta proteobacterium
GGTCAATATCTAGACCCCAATCTGCAATTGGACCTAGTTTAGGAGATAGACCATAAAACAGCAGTAAATCATCAACAGGGATATGGCGAAGTCCACCATCAATGCCGGTGACGGTAATTGCATTGAGGCGCTGATCACTAGATTCAAATCCCGTGATTTGCCCAATGATGAGTTGCATTTCATGAGCAGCGCATAGGGCGCGCATCTTGGTAATGGATTGTGGAGCCGCTTTGAAGTCATCGCGACGGTGAATCAGTGTGACACTGGCGGCCTTGCTAGAAAAATATAAGACCCAATCCAAGGCTGAATCACCACCGCCACAAATCACTAAGCGTTTGCCAGTAAATGATTCAGGGTTCTTCACGCGGTAAAAAACCTGTTTATCTTCAAAAGCATCTAAGCCTTCAAGGTTGAGGGTTCGCGGTTGAAATGCACCCACCCCTGCAGCAATAAAGATTGTTTTACTAAGAAAGCGTTGATCCTGGGAGGTCACAATTAAAAAACGACCATCAGTCTGTTTTTCAAGAGTAGTGACCTCTTGCCCCATATGAAATTGCGCCCCAAAAGGCTTAATTTGCTTCAGCAGATTATTGGTAAGCTCACGTCCAGTGCAGACAGGAATCGCAGGGATATCGTAGATGGGTTTGTCTGGATACAGCTCAATACATTGACCGCCCACTTCTGGGAGGGAGTCGATAACATGCGCTTTTATTTCAAGAAGTCCCAGCTCAAATACTTGAAAGAGTCCCACTGGACCGGCGCCAATAATGACTGCATCGGTTTGAATGGGTGGGTGCAAAACTCAATCTCTTAGCTTGTGATCAAAATGAAAATGAACTTACTTTTCCAATTGATCCAGTTTGCTCTTCACGTCCTTCCAATCATCCGCATCAGGCAATGCAGCCTTAGATTTGGTAATGGAAGGCCAGCCAGAGGTTAAGTCAGCATTTAATTTAATGAAAGCTTGTTGATCGCCCGGCACATCATCTTCTGCATAAATTGCATTGACAGGACACTCGGGTACGCACACTGCACAATCAATGCATTCATCGGGATCAATTACGAGGAAATTAGGGCCCTCGCGGAAACAGTCAACTGGGCAGACGTCAACACAGTCAGTGTATTTGCAGCGGATGCAAGCTTCGGTAACAACGTAAGTCATGATATTTAATTGGAGGGCGCCTATGGACAATAGGCTGCAAAGTTATAAAAACACAATTTTAGCTGAAATACCCCATTTTCTAGACAAAGGGGTCAATTTACTTGAGGTAAAGTGCCTGTTATGACGACACAGATCAAAACCCCAAAGCCTAAAATTCTGGTAGCGAGAGCCATATTTCCAGAAGCCTTAGCCAAATTGGAGGAATCCTTTGAGGTTCGCTCGAACCAGGCTGACCAAATTTTTACGCCTGAGGAGTTGAAAAAAGAACTATCGGGCGTAGTAGGGGCATTAGTTGCTGGTAGTGAGCGAATAGATGCGGCAGCTTTATCTCAGGCACAGAATTTACGAGTGGTGGCCAATATATCTGTGGGGTATAACAATTTTGATGTTCCGGCTATTAATGCTGCTGGCGTCATGGCAACTAATACTCCAGATGTGCTGACTGATACCACTGCTGATTTTGGTTTTGCATTACTAATGGCGACAGCTCGGCGTATTACCGAATCTGAGCATTGGTTGAGGGGCGGAAATTGGACGAAGTGGTCCATCATTAATAATCCATTGGGTGTAGATGTCCATCACAGCACTATCGGAATTATTGGCATGGGCCGAATAGGTCAAGGAATTGCAAAGCGTGCGCTTGGCTTTGGTATGAAAGTGATTTATCACAATCGTAGTCGTTTATCTGAAACTGACGAAACATCCTACCAAGCTAGCTATGTGTCCAAGGAGGAATTACTCCGTACTGCTGATCACATTGTGCTGGTGTTGCCTTACACCCCAGAAAACCATCACACCATTGGTGTAAAAGAAATCGCTTTAATGAAACCGACTGCAACGCTGATCAATATTGCGCGTGGGGGAATTGTGGATGATGTGGCTTTGGCTGCGGCGCTCAAGGCGGGAAAAATATTTGCAGCAGGATTGGATGTATTTGAAGGTGAGCCGACTGTGCACCCAGAGTTACTCAAGCTGAGCAATGTCGTCTTGGCCCCACACATTGCTAGCGCTACTGAAAAAACACGCAGGGCAATGGTTGATCTTGCAATTGAAAATTTGCGGGCAGCACTTAACGGAAAAAAACCGCCCAGCTTAATTAATGCAGAAGCATTTAAGGGATAAAAAACTATTCCGCTTCAATTTCTTCGGGGAGATCTCGCAGGGCAAGCTCAATACCACCAAATTTAGCGGCCACCCAGTTGTAAACCTTGCAAGCAATCCACAGCAAAGCAAAGCCGAGCAGGGCATTGAGTATTAAGGCGGAGAGCACGGTAAATCCGGGGATCGCACCATCGCGGATGAAGGCCACAAACAGGGCCAACAGCACAATCGGTACTGAGAAGCAGAGATAAACCAAAACCATAGTTTTGGCTGTGTGCATTGGGTCTAAGAAGACGATTTCTTTTTTGCTAAGTTTCATAATGGGGCAATCTTAAAGCAGTCCATCAAAAAGCGCCACATCTACCCAATCACCGGCAGCAATATTTCCCTGATCATGATGAAGAATGACAAAGCAATTAGCCTCACTCATCGACCTTAAAATCCCAGCACCTTGACTGCCAGTCAACTTCACGGTGGGCTTCCCGTCAGATCCTCGTCCCAAAATAGCGCGTTGATATTCTGTGCGACCGGGTCGTTTTCGAATGGGCTCTTGCGCGATTGCTTGAGTTTGCTGAGCTTCAGTCTGGCTAGCGCCATTGAGTTGCAATAGGGCGGAGCGCACAAATTGATAGAAGGTCACCATGACCGCTACAGGATTTCCGGGTAGGCCAAAGAATAAGGTTTTGCTGGCGGGTAGCTTTCCCTCAACTGGCCTGAGTACCCCAAAAGCCATCGGCCGACCTGGTCGCATGGCAATTTTCCAAAAGCCCACGTCCCCGAGTTCTTGCATGATTTGCTTGGTGTAATCTGCCTCACCGACAGAAACCCCACCAGAAGAAATCAATACATCGGCTTGCTGTGCTGCCTTACAAAAGGCTTCCTTAAGAGAGATTGGATCGTCTCGCACGATGCCGCAATCAATAATTTCTAAATTCAGACGGTTCAGTAGGCCAGTCAAGCTATAGCGATTACTGTCATAAATACTGCCAGCATCTAAAGTTTCTCCAATCGAGCGCAACTCATCCCCGGAGGACACAATGGCTACCTTCAGTTTTCGGTGTACCGAGAGGGTGGCAATCCCCAATGAGGCGGCCAATCCTAAATCGGAAGGTCGCAAAAGGCGTCCAGCAAGAATGGCGGGTTTGCCCGCCTGTAAATCTTCCCCGCGCAAACGGCGATTTTCACCGCGTTTGAGTTGGCCCTGCTCAAACTGAATGACTGAAGAATCATCAGGATTTGGATTGGAAGTTAATTCTTGGGGAACGACGGTGTCACAAGCATTGGGCATAACAGCCCCAGTCATGATCTTAAGACATTCGCCTTGGCGTATGCTGCCTTCGTAAGGCTTGCCAGCATACGCAGTACCAATCACCTTGAGAGTGATGTTGTCATCACCCGCACTTAAGCATTCTCCGTGAAAAGCAAAACCATCCATTGCAGAGTTATCTGCAGCAGGTACATCAATGGGAGAAAGCAAGTCTTCTGCCAGAATGCGATTGATGGCCTGATCTAAAGAAATAGCTTCTATATCACCAGGACTATTTAGTGCTTTAGATTCAGCAATAAGCTCTCTTACTAATCCTGAAATAGCTTTGCGTGCATCATCCACATGTAAGGATGCTGTTAGTAAAATGGGGTCGCTTGGAGAAAGGGTGATTGAGTTGCTCATTGCGTTGCCTCTTCTAATGCCTGCAATTCTTCAGGAGTATTGACATTGGCAAAGGCTTGCGCATCATCGAATATGACGGTGCTGCTCTGCAAGGCTTGAAACCATCGATCAATTTTCAACTCACCCGTAGCCAAAAAAGTATTTAAGGAATCTTCCAAACTGCTGCGCATTAAGCAGAAAACAGGCTGCGCCCAAATCTTGCCATTGTCTTCTTTGGTAGATGCATATACCAAATCAAATGGACCGCTTTCTAATTCCACCACCATCTTTGCTGCAAGATCGGTAGGAAGCAGTGGTGAGTCACAGGGGGAGGTGAGAAGAAAAGGCGTTTTGCAATTCTTCATGCCGATTGAAAATCCCGCCAATGGGCCTGAGAAGTCAACGGTTTCATCCATCAATACCGGATAGCCATAACTAGCGTATTTAGTGATATTCCGATTGGCGTTAATGAGTATGGGGCCCACCTGGTTCTTTAGGCGAGCAATGGCAGATTCAATCAAAGGCTTGCCATGAAACGGGATTAAGCCTTTATCTATCCCACCCATTCGTTGGGCGCGGCCACCAGCCAAAATCAGCGCCGAAATTTGGTCTTTTGAAATCATTAGCCGCCGATGTAGGACATCTCTACTTTTCGGTTGGCAGGGTCGGTTGCAATATTGGACCCCCGAATTTCAGAATAGTGATCATTCCGCGCGGCCCAGGTGCTCATAATGGCGTTCGCAATCTCTAAATCACTTTTACCCGTGCGCATCAATGTTTTGAAATCAAAGCCTTCATTAGCAAATAAACAAAGGTAAAGCTGCCCATCAGTGGAAATACGAGCGCGAGTACATTCATGGCAGAAAGTTTGAGTCACGCTAGAAATCACACCTACCTCACCGGAGCCATCAACATAGCGCCAGCGCTGTGCAACCTCTCCTGGGTAATTCGCCTCAATGGGTTCTAGAGGAAAGACCTCATGAATTCTGGCAATCACCTCATTTGAGGGAAGCACTTGCGCCATATTCCAGCCATTTGAACTTCCCACATCCATAAACTCAATGAAACGTAGGGTTACACCACTGCCTTTGAAATGTTTTGCCATGGCAATGATTTCTTGATCGTTGGTACCCTTCTTCACTACCATATTCACTTTAAGATTCGTAAAGCCTAATTCTTGTGCGGCAGTAATGCCATCTAAAACATCGGTCACTGGGAAATCCACATCATTCATTTGCTTGAAGATGGCATCGTTTAAGCCATCAAGACTCACCGTAATTCGATGAAGGCCAGCTGCTTTCAACGCAGCTGCTTTCTTGTGCAAAAGGCTGCCATTGGTTGTGAGTGTTAAGTCCAGTGGATTGCCTGCAGGAGTACGAATTTTTGCCAGCATATCCACTAGCACTTCTAGGTTTTTACGAAGTAAAGGTTCGCCACCAGTCAGGCGAATTTTTTCTACGCCTAATAAGGTAAAGACGGTAGTTAGTCTGGTGATCTCTTCAAAACTGAGCAATTCTTGATGGGAAAGGTAGGGGTGGTCTTTGTCAAACACTTCCTTGGGCATGCAATAGGTGCAGCGGAAGTTGCAACGATCAGTCACCGAAATGCGTAAATCTCGCAAAGGGCGGGCGCGAGTATCGTGAATGGGGCCATTGGCAATGGCAAGCTCAGAAGGAATGGAGGGCGTTAGGCCTTTTCCTTCATCGATGCGAATGGGGATTACTTTTTGAACCATCAGCTTATTATGGCTGTGAAACGGTGTTTCTGCCAAACCGCCAAATATCTTTTTGGGATAAATGACGGTCTGGAGAAAAAGATTAAACCGTTTTTTCTTGGCCGCCGGTTTCCACTAAAACCATAGGGCCATCAGACAAGCTCACAGGCGCCTTAGGTGCGCGACCTAAATTAGCAAGCTCTGGCTCAGCTTTGATTTGGGATTGGGCTTCTGCATGTTTGCCAGAATCTGTGGCTACCCAGATCATGCCGGCAGACTCAACAACGTTATGTAAAGGCTTTTCTTCCAGAGCTTGGAAGGCTACTTTTGGTAGCTCAGGCATTGGCTTAGCAATGATTTCAATCGCTGCAGCAATGACGACTGGAGCTAGAGTTTGCGCTGGTTTCGTTTCTGTTGTATCAGTAGGGCGATTGCTTTGACGAGGTGCGCGTGGTGCTCTAGGCTCACGAGGTGCTCTCTCTTTAGCTTCACTAGAAGCGGCAACCGATGCAAGCGCATTAAAACTCTGTGCAATGTTTTGAATAGGCATAGAAGCAGAAGCACCAGCCATACCGACAGGAGGACCTGAGAAGCTTGTGCTTGCAACTACTGCAGTTTCAGCAGTAGAACCTACTTCACCATTGTTCTCAGTGCGTTCGCCACGTTGACCACGACCACGACCACGACGATTGCGACCACGACCACGACGCTCATCACCATCTGCAGTGGGTGCGCTTTCTGTGCCAGGTGCTGCCTCAGTTGCTGGTGTTACAGCAGCTTGATTCTCTGGTTTAGGATTGTTTGGATTACGGTTACTATTTCGGCCGCGACCATCTTGACGGCCTCTGCCAGATCCTGCTTCACGAGGAGTGCTTGCACCTTCAGTGCTTTCTACTGCACCTTCTGCATTGGAGGCTGGACGCTCGCCGCGTTCATTGCGGTCACCTCGACGACCGCGATTACGGTTGCCATTACCATTACGATTATTCGGGTTACGACCGCGTGGTGCGCTAGGAGCCGGTTTTGTTTCTGGAGCAGGCGATGATGAGAATAGGCCTTTAATGAAGCCAAAGAATCCGCCACCAGTACTTTCCACTGCAGTTTTTTCTACACGTGCAGGACGCGGCTGGCTTACAGGTGCTGGCACATTAGGTGTAATACCTTTAACAGCAGCCTCAGGACGAGCTTTCACATCAGCATCTTTTTTGCTAACAGTAGTATCGGTCTCGAGTTCACGCGCAGCTTCTTCAGCCATCACATAGCTGGCTTTTTGATCATCAAGACGTGGGTCGTCATGACGCAAACGCTCAAGCTTGTAATGTGGGGTTTCTAAATGCTTGTTTGGAATCATTAAGACATTGACTTTGAAACGAGTCTCAATCTTGATGACTTCAGCACGCTTTTCATTCAAGAGGAAAGCAGCCACTTCCACTGGTACCTGAGTATGAATCGCTGCAGTGTTCTCTTTCATCGCTTCTTCTTGGATGATGCGCAAGACTTGCAATGCAGATGATTCAGTATCCCGAATATGGCCGGTGCCGTTACAACGTGGGCAGGTGACGTGGCTACCTTCAGATAGAGCTGGGCGTAAACGCTGGCGTGACATTTCCATCAGGCCAAACTTAGAGATCTTACCCATTTGAACGCGAGCTCGGTCATGACGCAAAGCATCGCGTAGGCGATTCTCAACATCTTTCTGCGCTTTGCTAGATTCCATATCGATGAAGTCGATGACGATGAGGCCACCCAAGTCACGTAAACGTGCTTGACGGGCAATTTCATCGGCAGCTTCTAAGTTGGTACGGGTAGCAGTTTCTTCAATATCGGAACCACGAGTCGCGCGCGCAGAGTTGACGTCAACAGAAACTAGGGCTTCGGTATGGTCAATGACGATAGCGCCACCAGATGGCAATGGCACGGTACGTGAGTACGCAGTTTCAATTTGATGCTCAATTTGGAAACGGGAGAACAAAGGCACATCGTCGTGATAGCGCTTTACTCTTGGCAAATTGTCTGGCATTACAACCGACATAAATGCTGCAGCTTGTTCGTAGATATCATCGGTATCGATGAGGATCTCACCAATATCAGGCTGGAAGTAATCGCGAATCGCGCGAATAACTAAGCTAGATTCAAGGTAAATCAATAAAGGCGCTGAATTGCCCTTAGCAGCCTCATCAATTGCACCCCATAACTGCATGAGGTAACTTAAGTCCCACTGCAATTCGGTAGCGTCACGACCAATACCAGCGGTACGAGCAATGATGCTCATACCATCGGGAACCTCTAATTGGGACATTGCTTCACGAAGTTCTTGACGATCTTCGCCTTCAATGCGGCGGGATACACCACCTCCACGGGGGTTATTAGGCATCAATACCAAATAACGACCAGCCAAGGAAACAAAAGAAGTTAAGGCTGCACCTTTTTGGCCGCGCTCTTCTTTTTCTACTTGAACAATAATCTCTTGACCTTCGCGTAAGGCTTCTTTAATAGAGGCGTTACGGACATCAACACCCTCTTTAAAGTAGGTGCGGGCCACTTCTTTAAATGGCAAGAAGCCATGACGCTCTTCGCCGTAATTCACAAAACAAGCTTCGAGCGAAGGCTCAATGCGAGTAATTACACCTTTGTAAATATTGCCTTTGCGTTGTTCACGACCGGCAGCTTCGATATCAATATCGATGAGTTTTTGACCATCAACGATGGCAACTCGCAACTCTTCTTGTTGAGTTGCATTAAATAACATGCGTTTCATAACACTCTCCTATGGGGGAGGGCGTCGCTGCGCGCCGCGATAGAGTGAAGTTAGCAAGCA
>CAIKGX010000174.1 GCA_903827075.1 uncultured beta proteobacterium
CAGAGCTCGAGCAGTCGCGATTCCCAAAGCTGCAAAAGATGCAGCAATCCCCTGATTTGGGCTTTAGTATCGCGCTACAGGATGGGCAGCGGTATAGGTGCTGAGAAGATCCGCGGGGGATCTCTAGAATTTCATGGCCCTGACAATGAGGGCAAGTAATTGTGGAGTGCTGATGTTCAATTAGTGTATTCACAGCGAAATACTGAACTCTTAATATTTCAAAATAAAGACACTTGTGTAGTGTGGGGCGTTCACCCCCATTTTAGTCTGTGGTACTGGGACTCCAGTAAGCTTGACTCACATAATCCATGCCCGCAATTTTCGCAATTAAGGCATCCATTTGATCGCCCTCTACTGCAGAATCGGTCAATACCGCCTGAATTTCCACTTCATCAGCGCCAAACTGACGTACCTCAACATCTTGGGTTTGATATCCCGCTTTTTCCAAAATGTCGATAAATTGCTTTAATGCCAGCTTCTGAGCGTGCTTGGGCGTAATGACGTAAATGGAGTTAGTGACCTCTACAGACACCGTATCCAAGGGCTGTCTATTGATAAAACGCACTACTGGTCGCAATAAGGTATTGGCTGCCAGTACAAATACAGTGGCCAAGCCAGCCTCTAGAATTAAATCCGCACCAGCACAAGCACCGACAGCACCAGAGGCCCACAGTGTGGCTGCAGTATTGATACCGCGAACATTACCCTCTTCACGCATGATGACACCAGCACCTAAAAAACCAATGCCCGAGACCACATAGGCCATGATGTGTACTGCGCCCTCGTGGCCCACCAAGCGATTGCCTGCATCCACAAATATAGCCGCACCTAGCGCAACCAAGATATTGGTTCTGAGGCCAGCGGTACGTTGACGATACTGACGCTCAAGTCCAATTAAGCCACCGAAGATAAAGGCCGCCACTAAGCTAGTGGCGGTATCAGCGAGTGAGATGAGATTGATGTTGTTTAATGACTCCATATAGCCATGATACTCATCTATGGCCAGGACATGATCTGGAGCGACACCCTATCTAGGCATTAATCAAACTGTCATATTCAGATTAGACAATCCATTATTAACTTAACAATGGCCTCATTGTTACTTTTCGCACTCAACACCAGCCCAATGAAGAGAAACGTGCTCACCATGTTAAACCCTACAGCTCTCAAGCGTCGCTCATTTATCAAAATGGCTGTTGGCGCTCCTATGCTACCCATAGGGTCCGCTGGTTTAACTGCGCTGTTCAATAGCTCACCCTTACTTGCTGCCGGAGCAAGCTCTAACTTCCAGTCTGCAGAATTTATTGCCATGGATGCGCCCTCTCTAGCTAACCCAGAAGCAATGGCCACCACTTCAGTAGGATCGATGCTTGAAGTGACCCTGCAGAATGGAAATAAGAAAATATACAAACTTGCTTATGAGCCATTCTTTATCACCGGAGATATGGTTCCAGATGGTAAGAACGGAAAAATATTAGCCGGTGGATATGTAGATATCCACAATAGACCAATTATGGATAACTCTGTAGCGGGTAAAGAAAGGCAATTCTTTTCTGATTGTCCAGACGGCATGTCTTTATTGAAACTTGAAAAACCGAATGTTAAAGGGTTGCGGGGCAATACCGTATTTGCGGTTGTTCAATTTGAATACACGAATACCAATCAGGGCAAGCAAAAAATGTATGGTGTCCTGCCCTCTCAAATTGCCGTCTTAACACTCAACCAGGATCCGGCTAGTGGCAAACTCACCTTGGTCAAATACACGCCGGTAGATACCTCTAGCGCTCAAGGCCTATGGATTACGTGTGGTGCCAGCCTATCCCCATGGAATACGCATTTATCTAGCGAAGAGTACGAGCCCGACGCACCATTTGCTCATGAGAATGCGCGCTTTAAGGCCTTTAGTAAAAATCTCTACGGCAATGAAACTAGTGCAAACCCATACAACTATGGTCATCTTCCTGAAGTCACTGTTAATCCCGATGGAACCGGCACTCTTGTAAAGCACTATTGTCTCGGTCGCATTTCACATGAGTTGGTTGAGGTGATGCCTGATAGAAGAACTGTTTTAATGGGAGATGACTACACCAATAGCGGCCTCTTCCTTTTCATTGCGGATAAAGAGGCTGATCTATCTGCTGGAACGCTTTATGTAGCCAAGCTTGGACAGGGATTCTCCATAGATCCAAAAGAGGAAGGCGCGAAATTATCTTGGATCAAACTCGGTCACGCCACTAGCGATGAAATCAAAAAACTCGCATTGACTTTAAAACCATCCGACATCATGACCGTTGTAAAGGCTGATCCCAACGACGATACATTCACGAAAATATATTACGATGGTGTAGCAAATTGGGTGAAGTTAAACCCCGGAATGGAAAAGGCGGCCGCATTTTTAGAAACCCATCGCTACGCCTATTTAATGGGCGGCAGCATGGGCTTTAGCAAAATGGAAGGAACTACTGCCAATCTCAAAGATAAAGTTGCGTACTTTGCCCTGCAAAACATACAGGACTCAATGATCAAAGGTGGCAAGGGCTGGAATTCTCAGAGCATGATTGAACTCGACAAACCTTTAATCGCAGGCGCCGTCATGACTAGCAAGCTTAAGGGCAATCAAGCTGATCAATCAGGAAATGCCATCCAGAGTCATTGGGTTCCTAGCCAACTATCAGCACTCATCGTTGGTCGAGATATTGCGCAAGATGAACTCGGGAACTTGGCTGACCCCAATACCATTTCTAATCCAGATAACCTCAAGTTTTCTGAAAAGTTAAGAACCCTCTTTATTGGTGAAGACAGTAGCACCCATGTAAATAATTTTATTTGGGCCTATAACGTGGATACCAAGAAGTTGAGCAGGATTGCCTCTATGCCCTCTGGCGCAGAAGCAACTGGCCTCAGCGTAGTGGATAACCTCAATGGCTGGACTTATATCACTGCCAACTTCCAACATGCAGGTGATTGGCTAGGAAAATTGCATACCAAGGTCATGCCCATACTAAATCCATTAATTCAAAAGAATTACAAGGATGGATTTGGTGCTGCAGTAGGCTATATCACTGCAAAGCCTACTGGCATCAAAATTACTTAAGGGTATTCTTCTTAGCTACTTGAATTTTTCCGCTCTTGACTGCGCTGCAAAAGACCTCATAGTCAGCCTCATTTTGCTTGGCATACGATTTAGCAAAAGAATATAAAGCCTCATCCAATTCTCTAGACTGTCCACAATATCCAGAAATCATAGCCGCATCTCCGGAGCGTGCATGCCCAAGCGCTAGAGCCCAGCCAAATAACTTTGCATAATCCGGGAAGTTGTGAAGCGAAACCCCGCCAGGTCCTATATCAATACCGCCCTTCATATCTCGTAACTGCCGAACATAAAAGTCCTGATGACCGCCAGAGTTACCCGATACTTTTCCATAACTTAAAAAGATATCTGGTGCCCCTTGCAAAAGCCGTTGACCAGCAACTACGCGGTGTCCCATATTGGGAAATATGGAATCTCCCAGATAGGGAGTCAGAACTGATTTTTGTGCCTCCTTGTACTGCAAAAACAAGGGATCATTGTCACTGTTGCCTTCAAAATAGAGGACCATACAGGTAGTGCCTACACTGCCAACCCCAACTATTTTTCTGGCGAAATCCTTGAGTGTGTAGCGACCAAATAAGACCTGCCTATCAAACAGCAAAGAACTGGAATAACTAGAAATCGCTCGAGCTGCCAAGGTCTTAAAAGAATTTCCATGAAGATCTTTTTTTAAATGCTCAATTAATGGTGGCTTATTAATAATCTTGCGGTTCTTCCCGACCAGGGTCGTCAGCTTCTGCAATACCTGAATACTGGTCTGACTCTTCGCTATCTTCAGATAGGCATCTAGCGTCTTTTGATGCTCTGGATTAAAGTGCTTGCGAATTTCTTTTTCGCCGATAAATTGCTGTGCTAGCTCAAGATAAGGCATCTGCGCATACTGTGCCATCCGCTTTTGATACTCAGAAGTAATTCGATATACCAACTTCTTTGCAAGCGACTCATTACCACCAAGCGTTTCACAGGCAATGACAGCGCTTGCGACTAAACGTTTGATATCCCATTCCCAGCTACCAGGAAGCGTTTCATCAAAGTCATTAATACCAAAGACAAGGTGGTGCTCGGCAGTACCAAATAAACCAAAGTTAGATACATGCATATCCCCACATAATTGCACAGTCATATTGGTGCTTGGTTGACTAGCTAAATCCTGCGACATGATGGCAGCGCCACCACGATAAAAAGCAAAAGGGGATTGCAACATCCGCTCATACCGGATTGGTATGAGGGATTTATTACGTTGATTAGCCTGTTTTTGTAGCACCTCAATCGGGTCAATACGATTCGTTGGCGGCGTGTAGATACCTTGATCTACCAAACCCACCACTTTGCGCAAAGCTTTGCCGGCAGCGAGTCGCTTTTTAATGCTGGGGCCAGAAACTTCGAAGGCTGTAGCAGGATTCAGATGGGCAATCTTGATACTTTTCTTTACCGAAGATTGCTTTTGAGAAGGTGACATTTTTACTCCATGGGCGGTCATAGCCCTATTATTACAGGTCTAAGATATTGGAGTAGATCTGGCTAACGCGGCTTATGACGATGGTGAATATGATGCAGCTTTTCTTTTATCTCGAGATGATCCAGCATTTCAAGGGGTAGATCTAAGAGCAACTCTATACGGTTGCGCAAGCCCATCTCAATTTCTCTAAAGGCATGCAACATTGCCTCTTCACCAGAATCAAATGATATGG
>CAIKGX010000175.1 GCA_903827075.1 uncultured beta proteobacterium
ATCTGGAATAGAAGTGGAGCTGTGGGATTCCACACCACAAATCGAAACACCTCCAGCGCCTGAGCTCAAAACAGAAATCAAAGAAGAGGCGGCCGATATTGCGGTCAAGAAAAAGCCAGTAGAAAAAGAGCCCCCTAAAAAAGAGGCGGTGAAAGAGGTTCCAAAGCCAGTGCCTGCAGTCAAGCCAATTCCGCCAAAAGAAGTGCCTAAAAAAGAAGTAGCGAAGGAAGCACCAAAACCAGCTGCACTCACACCAGCGCAGATTAAAGCCAATGCGGAAGCTGATAAGCGACGTGAAGCCAATATTGCCAGCTTGCGTGGCTTAGCAGCAAAAGATGGTGGTACGGGTGGATCTGTCGGTAGTGGTGTGGGTGGCGGCGGGAATGCGCCTCCAGGCTGGAGCGACAAGGTGATTAAGAAGGTGCGTGCCAACATCACTTTTAATGCCGATTCCTTTAAGGGCAATAAGCAAACCATTATTCAGGTCAAACTTGCCCCTGATGGTGCCATCCTGACTCGGGTGATGACATCAAGTAGCGGTGATAATGCATGGGACCAAGCGGTATTAAGTGCTATTGATGCCACACAAATTTTGCCTAAAGATGACAATGGACAATTTCCGACACTCACACCTGAACTCAAATTAAAACCAAAGTAAATGCCTAGACATGATTAATTCCTTCGCCCGTTCTGTATTGAAGCTTGTTCTGCTCATTAGCACTTTGGTCTTGAGCGCAATGAGTCTTCCTAGCTTTGCTCAAATGAGTATTGAGATTACTGGTGTAGGGCAATCGCTTTACCCCATCGCCGTCATGCGATTTAAGGATGAGAACAAACTCCCCGTCAATATTACTGACATCATTCGTCAAGACTTGGCACGCAGTGGCTACTTTAAAAATACCGAAAACGGCAATGCTAGCGAGAGTGACGAAGGTACACCCAATTTCAAATCCTGGTCTGCTCGCGGTGCCGATGCCCTAGTGGTCGGCTCAGTAGTTCAAACCAGCGCTTCCCAGTTTGAAATTCATTACAAATTATTTGATGTGCGCAAATCACAAAGCTTGGGTGGACTGAACCTGAACTCCAGTGCCGATAATTTACGGGCTGTTGCTCACAAAATTGCGGATGACATCATCTTCAAATTATTAGGGGAGCGTGGGATTTTTTCCACCCGCCTGTCTTACGTCATCAAAGAAAATAAGCGTTACCGTTTAGTGATCTCGGATGCGGATGGTCAGAACATTCGGAATGCAATGAGTAGTAGTGAGCCGATTATTTCTCCATCATGGTCACCTGATGGCAAGAAAGTCGCCTACGTTTCGTTTGAAGATCGCAAACCCGTGATTTATGTTCATGAGTTAGCTACCGGTCGTCGTATTTCCCTCTCTAACCAGAAGGGGAATAACAGTGCGCCAGCGTGGTCGCCGGATGGCAAAAAACTGGCTATCTCCCTTTCTAAAGATGGCAACACGCAGATTTATGGCATTAATGCGGATGGAACTGGCTTGCATCGTCTGACCCGCGGTTACACGATTGATACTGAACCACAGTACTCTCCAGATGGTCGATTCATTTATTTCACAAGCGATCGTGGCGGTAATCCACAGATTTACCGCATGAGCGCAGATGGTGAACAAGCCGAAGGCGCCAAGCGCGTTACTTATAAACAAGGTTTTGTGACTTCGCCACGGATTTCACCAGATGGTAAATATTTGGCCTATATCGCCAATGTGGGTGGAGCCTTCCGCTTGTACATTCTCAATCTGGCTACTGGCGAGTCACAAGCGCTCACCGATGGAACGAGTGATGAATCCCCTTCTTTCGCAGCGAATGGTAAATACGTTCTTTACTCCACCAAGGTAGGCGGCAAGCGGGTATTGGCAGCCGTTTCAGTTGATGGAAACTCAAAACAGGTGTTAAGCATTCCAGGATCTGATGTGCGTCAGCCATCCTGGGGTCCATTTATGGATTAAAGGCAGAAAGCCTCCTTAACCCTTCCTTTCTGGCGAAATAGTCGTTTTTATCCCTCTTAGGGGCATAATATTGGGTATTAGTTACTTATTTAGCTGGAAAAAGGAAAGATGATGAAGATTTCTATCGCACGCCGTGCAGCCACTTTTGCCCTCATAGGCGCAACAGCCCTCCTTTTGGCGGCCTGCTCAAGCGTTAAATTAGATGATGTCGATGCTGCCAATGG
>CAIKGX010000176.1 GCA_903827075.1 uncultured beta proteobacterium
ATATGTTCACGACGAGCAGCAAACATCAGCAATGCCTCTGTTTCTAAATTCATTGGGGCATCTAAAAGCAGTGAGCGTAACTGTTCACCTAAAGGGGTGCCACCTGGCTCTCTCGTCATGACGACCTCATGCTCAGGAAAACGCTGCGCCATCAAACGACTAAATGCATCGATATGCGTACTCTTACCTGCACCATCAATGCCTTCAAAACTAACAAAATATCCAGGGTATAGAGCGGTCATGATGAATTAATTCGTAGGGGATTTATTCTTGGAGGCTGGTTTGCGTTGATAGCGGTCAACTGCATCTTCATGCTCATTTAATGTTTTAGAAAAATGACTAGTGCCATCGCCTCGAGCTACAAAGAATAGGGCATCACTTTTATCCGGATGCGCAGCAGCTAAAAGAGACTGTTTGCTGGGCATAGCAATGGGAGATGGGGTTAAGCCTTTACGCATGTAAGTATTGTAGGGACTGTCTTTGCGTAGGTCGGCTTTTCGAAGATTCCCATCAAATTTGGGTCCAATGCCATAAATCACTGTGGGATCGGTCTGTAAGGGCATGTTTTTATTAAGGCGATTGATAAAGACTGCTGCCACTAAACCGCGATCAGTGGCGCGCCCGGTTTCTTTTTCAACAATAGATGCCAGTATGAGTAATTGATAAGGGGTTTTTAGGGGGCTTTGAGGATCTTTTTGCTCCCAGGCGCTACCCAACTGTTTTTGCATGGCTTGCGAGGCACGTCTATAGATATTCAAGTCCGGCTCATCGGGATCAAACACATAGGTATCAGGGAAAAATAAGCCCTCATCGCTTGGGTAGCTCAAATGAATAGCTTGGAGCAAATCCTTTGAATTCATGCCTTTAGTTTGATGAATCAAGGCAGGATGGGCATCTATTAAAGAGCGAACTTGCCATATGGTCATACCAGGAATAATGGCGATGCTTTCTCGTACGCGATCACCACGGGCGATTTGCAAGAGGATCTTTCCCAGGCTCGCTCTCAAGGGAAGTAGATAGGTTCCCGGTTTTAACTTAGAGCCAAGGAATAAGGTTCGCGCAGATACCCGAAGTACTAGGGGAGATATGCCTAAACCTTGATCTGAGAGCTGTTGACCCACACTAGATAAGCTTGACTGAGGATTGATCTTGACTCTATAGCTGATGCCATCAGGAGAATTGGAGATGGAAGGCGTTACCGGCCATAAAAAGATAGCGCCATAAAAGAGTGCTAAAAAGCTGATGCTCCAAATACAGTAGACCCAAATACGACTACTGTTGCCTTTTTTATAAAATAGGCTCTTTCCCTGAAATTTTTTGCTCATCAGGCTATGATAAAAGCACATGACGAATAGCTCAGAAAACCCTAATAAGCCCTTGAATTTGCCTCAACTAGGCAAATCCCTTTTACCCCAATGGGGCCTAATCTTTGTAGAGGGGCCAGATGCAGCCACCTTGCTGCAAAATCAATTGAGTAATTCGGTGTTTGGGCTTAAAAGAATCCATTCTGGGCAGATTGCTCAAGATCATTCAGCAGTCAGACTGGTTGGCTACTGCAACCCTAAAGGCCGATTACTGGCAAGCGCCTGGGTGGGATTATTTCCAAAGGATGAAACATCCGATGATCGTTTCGCCCTATTTATCTCCCAAGATATTGCTGCTGCCACTGCCAAACGACTATCAATGTATGTGCTGCGCTCTAAGGTGAAGGTCACAGACGTATCTAACGAATGGCAGGTTTTAGGCTGCTATGGATCAGACGCACAAATGAACGCGCTTTCCATTGACTCAGATGCCATAGCGCTCCGTATGCCCGATGTCTTGGTTGACGACCAATCTTATGGACGTATTTTGATTGCCCAAGAAAAGAATCAATCAGAAGATAAAGTAGTAGATACCCAATTACAGCAATGGAACTTACTCGAAGTCTTCAGCGCCATTCCGAGAATTGTTCTGGCTACTCAAGAGCAGTTTGTTCCTCAAATGATTAACTTTGAATCTGTGCTCGGAGTGGATTTTAAAAAAGGCTGCTACCCAGGACAAGAAATCGTCGCGCGTAGCCAGTACCGTGGTGCTGTGAAGCGCCGTTTGCAGTTGGCCCACATCACACCAGACCAAGACAATGAAGATGCCTGTCAACCTGGCGCTGAATTATTCCACTCAGGGGACCCGAGCCAGCCTGCAGGAATGGTAGTCTTAGCCGCGCCAAATCCGCTAGAGCCCCATAGAATCGACCTTCAGGTCGAATGCAAATTAGAGGCGCTAGAAACTGGTGAAATACATCTAGCTAATGTCACAGGCCCTGTGTTAAAAATAGATTTATTGCCCTACCCTTTATTGGAAATTTAACTGCTTAAACCAGTTTTTAATATCAAACCATGTGCCTCATTCTTTTCGCCTGGAAATCTCACCCAGACTACCCTTTGGTAGTAGCTGCGAATCGTGATGAATTTTATGATCGTGATACAGAAGGCATCGCTTGGTGGGATGAACACCCACATCTTTTAGCTGGCAAAGATCGAGCTGATGTCTTGGGTAGTCCCGGAACTTGGCTGGGGTTTACTAAGGCCGGTCGCTTTGCAGCCTTAACGAATGTCAGAGCCCCTAGTGAGAAAAATCCAGACGCGAGAACGCGCGGTGAATTATCTTTGCAATACCTCATCGGCAAACACAAACCACATCATTTCATTCAAGATAATGCGAAACGTTTTGAGCAGTACAACGGCTTTAATTTATTGATGGCTGATTTAAGTGATCCAGAGAATGCAGAAATGCACTGGGTGAGTAACCGCCTCATGATGGGTCAACATATCCGCCCACGTAAAGTCTTTCCAGAACAAGCATTAAGTCCTGGTGTCTATGGCTTATCCAATGCGATGTTAGATACGCCTTGGCCCAAGGTCAACCATCGAGTCGCTGCTTTTGCGCAAACATTGGCAATGGATAGCGGCGAATTAAAGAATGCAGATCACTATCTGCGTCTTTTGGCTGATACCCACGAAGCAAGCCACCAAGAACTCCCCAATACCGGTGTCAATAAAGACTGGGAAAAAGCCTTGTCTGCTGCTTTTATTAAAACCCCTTCGTATGGAACCCGTTCAAGCACCATTCTGAGGGTTCGCAAGGATGGAATTTTCGAGATGGTTGAGCGACGCTTTGATGCCAATGGCACCGTTGGTCATGATGTGGTGACGGGTGAACTAACGGCAACTCCAGCCATTTAGGGCACAAACCCTCTAACCACTAGGAATTATTCATCTTTACGCTGATCGTTATTGATCACGCGTTCACCATCCGCAGTTTTTGTTGCTAAACGGCGCAAGAATTGAAATGTGCCTGTAGCCATGCAACAGATTTCACCTTGATCGTTATAAAGCTTGGCTTCACAAAAGGCCATGGTCGCTGTACGACGCACCGTATCGGCTTTCACACGCAAAATACCATTAGCTGCTTGCATGAAATTATTCTTCATTTCAATCGTGACTACGCTACGATCGCCAGGATCTCCAGAGCGAGCTGCTACCGCCATCGCAACATCCATTAAGGTCAATAAAACCCCGCCATGGGCGACGTTCCAAGTATTGGTATGCTCAGGCTTTAATGCCAGCAAAATCTCCCCTTTGCCCATTTCAGCGCTGAGGAAACGCACCCCCAAGAGCTTAAGAAAGGGGACATTGAGTTCCTCACCTAGGTTGGCAAGCTGGGTAGAAGCATTGAGCTGTACTTTATTTGTCATAAGGTCATTTTAGTGTCTTCTGTGACAGTTGGGAATTCCCCCTAGAATACAAACACTATGGCATTTACCCTAAGCGGTGACGATGTTTGTCAACCGACCCCACCTACCCCACTTCCACTTCCCTATTGGGTAGCGTTTTCGCCATCAGCTGCCAAGCTGATTGGTTTAGAACTCAACTCAAGCGGACTCCCAGTAGATACAGCATGGTTAGATCTATTGGCTGGAAATACACTGGCAACTAAGCAGATTCATTTTGATAAGCCCCTTGCTACTGTTTATAGCGGTCATCAGTTTGGCGTTTGGGCTGGTCAATTGGGTGATGGCCGCGCCATTTTGTTGGGTGAAATCAATAGACAAGAACTTCAGTTAAAAGGTGCAGGCAAAACACCCTACTCGCGCATGGGTGATGGCCGCGCGGTATTGCGCTCTTCTATTCGAGAATTTCTGTGTAGTGAGGCGATGCATGCTTTAGGAATACCGACCAGTCGAGCGCTGGCTGTCGTGGGCTCAAAGCAAGGGGTCAGACGTGAAACGATGGAAACGGCAGCAGTCTGTTCTCGACTAGCACCAAGCTTTATTCGCATCGGACATTTCGAGCATTTTGGCTCTCTTGCTAATGTCGTGCGTCTACAAGAATTGGCAGATTTGCTCATTGCTGATCACTATCCAGAATGTCGCAGCAGCCAAGAGCCCTATGTGGAATTGTTTAAATCTATCTGCTCGCGTAATGCAGTACTTGTTGCCCAGTGGCAAGCAGTAGGCTTTTGTCATGGGGTTCTGAATAGCGACAATATTAGCGCTCTGGGTTTGACTATTGACTATGGCCCTTTTGGATTTCTAGACCAATTTCAAATCGATCATATTTGCAACCATAGCGATCATGCTGGACGCTATGCCTATCACCGTCAACCACAAATCATGCACTGGAATATGGCCTGCCTAGCCAGTGCCATGCTGCCTTTGCTTGAGCTAAATCATTCTGCAGATGAGTCTCAATCCCTACTACGCGATGCCTTAGGGATTTTTCCATTGGCTTACGCCAAACAGTGGCAACATCTATTGAGAAGTAAATTAGGCTTGCAGTCTGAAGAGGACAAAGATGTTGAGTTAATTGAAGGTCTATTGCAAGCGATGCATGATTCTCGCGTGGATTTTACGAATACCTTTCGCAGTCTGAGCACCATCCGCAAAGAGGCAAAAATAGAAGAGATTGCGTTAAGAGACCAATTTATTGATCGTGAGCAAATAGATCAATGGCTGCGTGATTACCTATTGCGACTTCAATCTGAAATGCTCGATGACGATCAACGAAAAAGCTTTATGGATCGAATGAATCCGAAATATGTCCTACGAAATCACCTTGCCCAAGCTGCTATAGAAAAAGCGCAGCAAGATGACTTTTCCGAAGTGTCTAAATTACTGGAAATCCTGAGTAAACCGTATGATGAGCAAATAGAATGCGAATCGTATTCACAAGCGCCACCGATTGATATGCAAGCAGTTGCAGTGAGCTGCTCTTCTTAATGGAGATAAACATGAAAAAAACGGATCAAGAATACAAACAAGAGTTAAGCGATATTCAATATAAGGTAGCGCGTGAAGCAGGTACCGAGCGGCCCTTTACGGGTGAGTATTGGGATCATTGGGACCAAGGCAGATATACCTGCGTTTGCTGTGGCACCCCACTTTTTGCATCTACTTCCAAGTTTGATGCGGGTTGTGGCTGGCCAAGCTATAACGCACCAGAAGAGAATGCAGCCATTACTGAAATCCGCGATATGACGCATGGGATGATTCGTACTGAAGTGCGTTGCAGCCATTGCGATGCTCACCTAGGCCATGTCTTTGATGACGGCCCCCAACCCACGGGTTTGCGTTATTGCATCAATTCCGCATCACTGCAATTTGAGCCCTCTGACAATGCCAAGCCTACCGAACCGAAATAAGCTCTAAATAGCTGGATAATGCCCCTATGAAATTTTTATTCGACCTTTTCCCTATCATTCTCTTTTTTATCGCCTTTAAGTTTGGCGATATTTACACGGCAACTATCGTTGCCATGGTTGCTACCATAGGCCAAATTCTGTGGGTCTATTACCGCCATCGCAAAATCGATGCCATGCAATGGATCAGCTTGGTCATGATCATTGTCTTTGGTAGCTTAACAATCTTCTTGCACGATAAGACCTTTATCCAACTCAAGCCTACGGCCCTTTACTGGCTATTTTCTGGTGCCCTATTTATTAGCGCGTTGTTTTTTAAGAAAAACTGGATTCAAGTTCTCATGGGAAAACAAATTACCCTTAAAGAACAAAGCTCCCATTCAGTCTGGCATCAACTGAATTTAGCTTGGGCCGCCTTTTTCTTTTTCATGGGCGTATTAAATCTGTATGTGGCCTTCGAATATTCTGAAGAAGCTTGGGTCAACTTCAAGTTATTTGGAAGCACTGGTTTACTAGTAGCGTTTGTTATCTTTCAAGGACTTTGGTTAA
>CAIKGX010000177.1 GCA_903827075.1 uncultured beta proteobacterium
AGTAGCAATGATGGTCAATGAGCCGCCTTCTTCAACGTTACGCGCGGCACCGAAGAAGCGTTTTGGACGTTGCAATGCATTGGCATCCACACCACCAGAAAGTACTTTTCCAGATGAAGGGATCACGGTGTTGTAAGCACGAGCTAGGCGGGTAATTGAGTCAAGCAAGATGATGACGTCTTTTTTCATCTCCACTAAACGTTTGGCTTTTTCAATCACCATCTCGGCAACTTGTACGTGACGCACAGCTGGCTCATCAAAGGTCGAGGCAACGACTTCGCCACGAACAGAGCGCTGCATCTCAGTTACTTCTTCAGGACGCTCATCGACTAACAACACGATGAGGATTGCATCTGGATTGTTTGCAGCAATTGCATGGGCAATGTGCTGCATCATCACGGTCTTACCGGATTTTGGTGAGGACACGATCAAGCCACGCTGGCCATAGCCAATCGGGGAGATCATATCGATGATGCGGCCAGTGAGATTCTCTTCTGCTTTGATGTCACGCTCTAACTGAACTACGCGGTTTGGATGTAAAGGCGTTAAGTTCTCGAACATGATGCGGTTTTTCAAAGCCTCTGGAGGCAAGCCGTTGATCTTGTCTACCTTTACCAATGCAAAGTAACGTTCACCATCTTTAGGTGTGCGTACTTCACCTTCAACGCTGTCACCAGTGTGTAGATTAAAGCGGCGAATCTGCGCAGGAGAAATATAGATGTCATCCGGAGAGGCCATGTAAGAGGCATCAGGAGAGCGCAAGAAACCAAAGCCATCTGGCAGCACTTCTAAGGTGCCATCACCAAAAACAGACTCACCTTCTTTGGCGCGTTTTTTCAGAATGGCAAACATGAGTTCTTGTTTGCGCATCCGTTGGGTATTTTCAATCTCCAAGCTAGCCGCCATTTCAAGCAGAGCGGATACATGGAGGACTTTGAGTTCAGATAATTGCATGTGGTTCTTTGGTATGGATAAAGATTAAATAAGGAGATGTGTTTTGGGTGTTTGCCGATCTTGAGTAAGATCAGAAAGGAAAAGCAGAAATGTTTGGGAAGTGGCTAAAAGAAGGGGAATAAATTGCGAGAAATTGGTGCGCTGATAAGCGCGTTTGGCTAATAGTACACGAAAACGACCCATATGCAAGCGCTTGCATAAAAACAGAGGAAGGCAGGAAAAAACCACAGGCTCACTATAGGAGCCTGTGATGAAAGACTATTTACAGATGACTATCAATAAAAGCGGTCAACTGGGATTTAGCAAGAGCGCCCACTTTTTGAGCAGCTACAGTGCCGTTCTTAAATAAAATCAGAGTAGGGATGCCGCGAATATTGAACTGGGCAGGAACGCCTTGGTTCTCATCCACATTCATCTTTGCAATTTGCAGCTTATCGCCGTATTCGGCAGCAAGCTCTTCCAGAATAGGACCAATCATCTTGCAGGGGCCGCACCATTCAGCCCAGAAGTCGAGCAATACAGGTTTGTCGGACTTTAAAACGTCTTGGTCAAAAGAAGCGTCAGTTACATGTTTAATACCGGCACTCATGAAAATTCCTTATTTAGTCTTATTTAGTTATATCGTTACAGCGCTTATATTAGCAATAAGCTAGGGCTTTGTGCCAAAAAACAATATTAGCCCCCAATAAGACCTCAGACCACCCATAACCCTAAGACCAGAATGTCTCGTTCCTTTCCCTCTATTGCCAAAGAAAAGGCAGCACAAGCATGGTCGGTAGTGCCTGATGAGGGCGCACTGGCGCAATTAGCAGGGGGTATTTGGAGTTGCGCGAAACAAACAAATCAACGCCCCTTAGTGGTGCTCAGTACAGCTGGCCCCCTGATTGGTCTGAGGGCGTCTTTAGAAAAGCATCGCCCAAAGGATATTGATCCCCAGAATGCCTTTTTGCCGCAAGTAATGAGTTTTAGTGACTGGTTGGGCGCTGCGCC
>CAIKGX010000178.1 GCA_903827075.1 uncultured beta proteobacterium
GATGAAGAGGCTATGTACTTTGACCATGACTTCATCCGCGCCCTCGAATACG
Organism: uncultured beta proteobacterium; assembly: GCA_903827075.1. Classification (GTDB taxonomy): domain Bacteria; phylum Pseudomonadota; class Gammaproteobacteria; order Burkholderiales; family Burkholderiaceae; genus Polynucleobacter. The sequence continues at coordinate 53 of CAIKGX010000178.1, forward strand.
GAATGCCCCCAACCGGTGGTTGCGGAATCGGCATCGATCGTTTGGTGATGCTGCTGACGGACTCACCAAACATTCGGGATGTCATTTTCTTCCCACACTTACGTCGCGAAGAAGAGTAAGCCCTTGTCTTCTAGGGAACACAAAAGCCGCAGCGATGCGGCTTTTGTACTTGAACACTTACTCTCCCGCGGACATCTTTTTAAGAAACAATCGCGTAAAGAATATGGCTATACCAATAACTGCCACAATCACGGCCAAGCTTAACTGGCCTTCGTAGGTTCCAAATAGCTCTTTTAACATGTTGATCTCCTTTATCTTGCCTCGCTTCACTCTAGGCTTTTTAAAGGGCTTTGTTTTGATTCAAATCAAAATAAAGAAGCCTATCTCATTTATGCAACGGGATATAGGCGCCTATCCAAACTATCAGTCACGGTGACATGCACTGGGATGCCTAGGTTCACACTAGATGACACCGTGCAGAAGTCCTGAAATTGCGCCAGTACCCGCTCCAAGTTCTCTAAAGTCTCACCTGCTACCCCAATCCGAATATCCACATAAATAGCCAAGATGCGTAGGCGGTTTTGCTCATTACGGCCGATTTCGCAACGCGCATTAGTCACGATGGGCTCGGGGTTTTGCTTAAATTTTCTCAAAGCAAATAATAAAGAATCTGATAAACAGTTCGCAACTCCAGCAATCAAGAACTGTGAAGGCGTTGCACCATCTGCACCCCCTAATGGAGGTGGCTCATCTCCAAATATAGGATCTTTATTCTCACCATAATGAATGGCAAACCGATAGTCAGATTGCTGAACCAACTTTACTGATGGAGACTCGCTCATAGATATCCTTTATTCAATGACCGCTATTAATACACCCAAGGGATTAATTTTTTAACGCTACTTTGGTAATCAAGATACTCTGGAAATCGCTCCAATAGCCACACTTCTTCACGCCTGGTCTTCAAATCGAAAAAGATCAAGAGCGCGACGACATAAACCAAAATGAGGACATACGGATACATCAAAAGCCATCCTAGCGCGACCATTAGAACCCCAAAGTAGATGGGGTGACGCACGAAGCGATATAACCCAGTTCGAACCAACTGAGCGTCGTCTTTAGGGCATGGCAAGGGGGTCAGATTTTTACCTAAATTGAAGGCGGCAAAAATAGAGAGCACTAAGCCCAGAGAGCCAATAGCCATTCCAAGAAGCCGCAGATATGGTCCTACTGAAATACTCCACTGTGGCAAGAGTGAGCTCCCTTGAGGACCAAAAAGAATGAGTCCTATCAATATCGCTTGAACTACAACGTAAGCTGCGCCCCGCTCTACTAAAGATAGCTGCTTCATGAGGCTCTGTATTGGGCGCGGCCACTCAACATGATCTAGATGGCTTTCTAAAAAAGGTGATGAGTAAGACAATCAGAAAAATGCTGAACCAAAGGAATGACCATTCAGGAACTTGTAAACCGAAAATCGCAGGCAACTTCGCAGAACAAATACCATCTGCTTTAAATAGCCATGGCAATGCCTGTGCCAACTGAAATTGATTAATCCATGTTTCTAGTGGATCAATGCCGCAGGAAGATTCGGGGTGAGATAGAAGCCAAACTTGATGTCCCGCTACTGATAAGCCATATGCGGCTGATAGGATAGCCAGGCCGTGAAAGAGTTTACGTAAAGGTCTTAACCCGAGTGCCAATAAGCAGAAGGCGGCAATCCCGAGGTAGCCAATCCTTTGCAGGATGCATAAAGGACATGGCAAGAAACTGACCCCTTGGTAGCCTACTTGCTGCAAGATGACGGCAAAAATCACCAGCCCTAAACTGAGCAAGGCAATCCAGAGATAGCGTGCAGATGTCATCTGCTCATCATAACTTGCCCTCAATGGGAGGACTTCTTCCACTCTTTATTACTAAAAATATGATCCATATCACTTCTTGGTCCGGTTTTTAGGGCAATTTTAGGGAAAACGCCTGGTTGAGAATGGGATAATCTCCCTTTTGCCCTGATTGATTAAGCTCTTATGGCCGCATACAACACCGAAACCGTTCTCACCGTTCACCACTGGAACGACACTCTATTTAGCTTTACCACCACCCGCAATAAAGCTTTGCGCTTTCGTAGTGGCCACTTCTTGATGATTGGCTTGGAAGTGGAAGGCAAACCTTTGGTAAGAGCATATAGCGTAGCAAGCCCAAACTACGAAGAGCATCTCGAATTTTTGAGTATCAAGGTACAGAATGGCCCGCTTACTTCCCGTTTGCAAAAAATTCAGGTGGGTGACCCCGTCTTAGTGAGTGAAAAATCCGTTGGCACCTTAGTGATTGATGACTTAAACCCAGGCAAGCACCTCTACTTGTTTAGTACTGGCACAGGCCTTGCGCCGTTCATGAGCATTATTCGAGATCCTGACACTTACGATAAGTTTGAAAAAGTGGTTCTGATTCATTGCGTACGAATAGTGAGCGAATTGGCCTACGGTGATTACATCAAGGATGAATTAACTCAAGATGAATACATTGGCGAAATCATTCGTGAAAAATTGATCTACTACCCAACCGTGACGCGTGAAGCATTCACGCACACCGGTCGCTTAACAACCGCCATTGAATCTGGCCAACTCTTCAAGGATATCGGCTTACCCCCTTTAGATCCTGCAGTAGATAGAGCCATGATTTGCGGTAGCCCTTCCATGCTAAAAGAAACTGCAGAGATGCTGGATGCCAAAGGCTTTAAGGTCTCTCCAAGCTTAGGTCAACTCGGCGATTACGTCTTTGAACGCGCTTTTGTAGAAAAATAAGGATCTTACATTTTCTATATACCTAAAAGTAATTTAGATATCGCTATATATTCCTTGTAGATATATAGA
>CAIKGX010000179.1 GCA_903827075.1 uncultured beta proteobacterium
ATTAAGGTTATTGACTTGGTATGCCCGTTTGCTAAGGGCGGTAAGGTTGGCTTGTTTGGTGGTGCGGGTGTAGGTAAGACCGTGAACATGATGGAATTGATTAACAACATTGCTAAGCAACACTCAGGTTTGTCCGTGTTTGCTGGTGTTGGTGAGCGTACTCGTGAAGGTAATGACTTCTACCACGAGATGAAAGAATCTAACGTTATCGACAAAGTGGCGATGGTGTTTGGTCAGATGAATGAGCCGCCTGGCAACCGTTTGCGCGTTGCGTTGACTGGTTTGACAATGGCTGAAGCATTCCGTGATGAAGGCCGTGACATTTTGTTCTTCGTTGATAATATTTACCGTTACACACTCGCCGGTACTGAAGTATCTGCGTTATTGGGACGTATGCCTTCAGCTGTAGGTTACCAACCTACTTTGGCCGAAGAAATGGGTAAGTTGCAAGAGCGTATTACTTCCACTAAGACGGGTTCTGTTACATCCATTCAGGCCGTTTACGTTCCTGCGGATGACTTGACTGATCCATCACCTGCAACAACCTTCTTGCACTTAGACTCCACTGTTGTGTTGTCACGCGACATCGCTGCTTTGGGTATCTACCCAGCGGTTGATCCACTCGACTCCACTAGCCGTCAGCTCGATCCACAAGTGGTAGGTCAAGAGCACTATGATGTCGCTCGTGATGTACAGATGACATTGCAGCGTTACAAAGAATTGCGTGACATTATTGCGATTTTGGGCATGGACGAATTGTCACCAGAAGACAAATTGGCTGTATCCCGTGCACGTAAGATTCAACGTTTCTTGTCACAGCCGTTCCACGTTGCTGAAGTGTTTACTGGTTCGCCAGGTAAGTACGTTCCATTGAAAGAAACCATCCGTGGCTTCAAGATGATTTGTAGCGGTGAATTGGATCACTTGCCTGAGCAAGCGTTCTACATGGTGGGTTCAATTGATGAAGCCATCGAGAAAGCTAAGAAGCTTTAATCGAACTCATCTAGGGAAATTATGTCAACCATACGCGTCGATGTAGTAAGTGCTGAGCAATCTATTTTTAGCGGTGAAGCCAAGTTTGTTGCGCTTCCTGGTGAGAGTGGTGAGCTCGGTATTTTGCGCGGCCACACCCCACTAATTACACGCATTCGTCCAGGCTCAGTTCGTATTGAAAAAGCTGATGGCGATGAAGAGTTTGTATTCGTTGCCGGTGGCTATTTAGAGGTTCAGCCTGATCGTGTCACCGTATTGGCAGATACTGCTATTCGTGGTCATGATTTGGATGAGGCCAAAGCAACAGAGGCTAAGAAGCGCGCTGAAGAAGCAATGCAAAACCGTGGTACAGACTTTGATTTAGCGCTGGCCCAGTCTGAGTTCGCCATGGCAGCAGCACAACTGGCTGCTATTGCTCGCTTTCGTCGTAAAAAATAAAAGCCGGCTATTTCTTTGTTGTTAAATGATCGGTTTTTAAAAGCCTGCTTGGGTGAAGCGGTTGATCAAACACCGCTTTGGCTCATGCGTCAAGCAGGCCGCTACCTCCCCGAATACAACGCTACGCGCGCGAGAGCAGGGAGCTTTTTAGGCCTTGCAAAAAATCCTGCTTATGCAACCGAGGTTACTCTCCAGCCTCTGGATCGATATCCTCTAGATGCAGCCATTTTATTTTCAGATATTTTGACCATTCCCGACGCAATGGGATTGGGTTTGAAATTTACTGCAGGTGAGGGACCCAGTTTTAATCACCCACTTCGCACTGAAGAGGCGGTTAAGAAATTACGTGTTGCTGATATGGATCAGCTCAAATATGTGTTTGATGCCGTCTCAGAAATTCGCAAAGCATTGGTTCAGGACGGCAAACAACGCGTTCCATTGATTGGTTTCTCGGGAAGCCCATGGACATTGGCCTGCTACATGATTGATGGGTCTGGTTCTGATGATTTTCGCCATGCGAAGACCATGATGTTTAGCAGGCCCGATTTGCTGGAACATATTTTAGAAATTAATGTTCAGTCAGTAGCAGCCTACTTAGCAGAGCAAGTAAAAGCTGGCGCACAAGCCCTCATGATTTTTGATACTTGGGGCGGCTTACTCCCAGATGGCTGGTATCAGCGCATGTCTTTGGCCGCAATGCAAAAAGTGATTGCTTTATTGCCGCGGGAGCATGATGGACGAAAAGTGCCAATTATTATTTTCACTAAAGGTGGCGGTCTCTGGTTTAACGACATGGCGCAAATTGGCGCGGATGTGATTGCAGTTGATTGGACGATGTCTTTAAGTCGGGCCCGCAAGCAATTGCTAGAAATCAACCAACTTTTAGCCTTACAAGGAAATTTAGATCCTTTGATATTGTTTTCAGAGCCAAAACAAATTGCTGCCGCTGCGACTGCTTTATTGGAAGACTTGGCTAAAGCACCTGCATTAAAGTCAGGTCTTCATCCCTTGGATGGGCATATTTTTAATCTAGGTCACGGCATCAATCAGTTCACCCCTCCTGAGGGTGTGAGCGCCTTAGCTGAGACCGTCATATCTCAGTCAAAAGCGCTCAGGGCAAAGCAGTAATCCCAAGTAATTGCTAACTTAGCCAAGATATTGATAAAAGTTATGCACAGATTTGTGCAATAACGAAAATACAGCAAGATTCGAGTGAAAGATAAACATTCACATTTACTAGTCTATATAAGCTATTGATTATTATAGATAAATAGTCAAATTTATAATTAAGGCATCAATTACTATTCCTATAAAATAGCTATAGAAATCAGTATTTGAGAATGATATCCACAGACTTATCCACAAGCAAAAGAGAATCCTGAGCTAAATGATGGCGGCGCCTATCGTAGTACAAGTAGTGCTGGATAAGCCCCTTGTTCAGGGCTTTGATTATCTTTGGGATGCTGAAATTTTAGGCAAACTACCAGAAGTTGGCCATATTGTGGAAGTGCCATTTGGGCGCATTATGGCTATTGGTGTAGTAATTAAAGTAAGCACTCACTCTGAATATGAAATCAATAAACTTAAGTTGATTAAGCGAGTAGCACCCCTGCCCCCTTTGGATCCGGCTTTGTTGCGGCTAATGAATTTTGCCAGTCAGTACTACATTCATTCATTGGGTGAAACGATCTTGCCGACCATTCCACAAATGTGGAGGAAGGCAGATGATTGGGAAAAAATTCCCAAGAAATTGGCTGCAGCAGAGAAAAAACAAAATAAAAAAGTGATTATTGGGGATGGATATATTGGCGAGGATCAGCTAAATCCAGAGCAAAAAAAAGCACTCAAAATATTAATGAGGGACTCATCTACAGAAAATGCATTCAGAGCAATTTTGTTGCAAGGACAAACAGGTAGCGGTAAGACAGCAGTGTTTTTAAATTGGCTTTCGACTACTTTGCAGGACCCCAGTGCTCAAGTGTTGATACTGGTTCCGGAAATTAATTTAACTCCCCAGTTAGAAAGAAGAGTAAAGGCCTATTTTCCTGAGAAGACGATGGCAGTTTTACATAGCGGAGTAAGTGAAAACAAAAGAGGCATTGCTTGGTATGAGGCGATAACAGGCAAAGCACAAATCATTTTAGGAACGCGCTTAGCAGCTTTAACCCCTATCCCTAATTTACGTGCTGTAGTCGTAGACGAAGAACATGATTCTTCATATAAGCAGCAAGAGGGGACAAGGTATTCCGCTCGAGACCTCGCAATATGGCGTGCACATGATCAATTAATACCCATATTGCTTTCATCGGCAACGCCTTCACTTGAAACCTGGATGGCGGCAAAGTCTGGTCGCTATGAATATGTACGGCTTGACCAGCGAGCGCAAGGTGCAGGTCTACCCAAAGTCAATTTGATTAATACCCGCGATCCACAAACTCAATTTAGTCCGGGAGATATGGGGGCAAGTAAACAAAAACCGCTTGTCAGTAAAACTTTAGCTAATGCCGTCACAAAAAATCTAGCCGCTAAAAAACAGTGCTTGATATTAATTAATAGGCGAGGATATGCGCCCGTATTAAGTTGTAGTGCTTGCAATTGGCTGTCTAAATGCACTCAGTGCTCTGCATATATGGTTTTGCATAAAGCGGGCGCATTGGGCAAGAGATCTGTTCTTAGCTGTCATCATTGTGGCCTTGTGAAATCCATTCCAAGTCATTGCCCTGAGTGCGGTAACGCTGACCTAAAAACCTTGGGGCACGGCACCCAAAAGCTAGAAGATGCTATTGAAGAAATGTGGCCAGATGCCAGAGTACTGAGGGTGGATACAGACTCCAGTAGAAAGAGTAAAGGTGCTGAGGAACTCTTTCAGGAGATACATGATGGCAATGTAGATATCGTTGTGGGGACTCAAATGATTGCGAAAGGGCATGACTATCAAAACATTGGTTTAGTAGCCGTGCTTGATGCAGACAGCCGATTGTATTCAGCTGACTTTCGAGCAGCTGAAAGATTATTTGCGCAATTGGTACAAGTTGCAGGTCGCGCTGGAAGAGCTGGTACCAGTGGTCAGGAAGGCGGAGATATCTACATTGAAACGCAGTATCCAGAAGCGGCCGTATTTCAGTATTTATTGCGGCATGATGTAGATGGCTTTCTAGCCTACACCGCTAGTGAGCGTGATGAGGCAAAATTACCACCCTTCTCCTATCAAGCCTTAGTTCATGCTGAAGCAAAAAGCTTAGATAAGGCCATCCAATTTCTAAGCGAACTAAAGACCCGCTTGAAAAATCAAGGTTTAATCAATAAAGAGTTAAAGGTCTACGACCCAGTACCTAAAGCGGTTATGAGGGTTGCGGGGTCAGAGCGGGCCCAGCTCGTGATCGAATCAGCCAATCGAAAGTTATTGCAAGAGGCACTAGAAATAATCGATCAGCAATTACGACAAAGCTCACAGGGACGCATTAGTAAGACTTCACGCATACGTTGGCTGATCGAGCGGGACCCTATCAATATCTGAGTTGGCGCTAAGCTTTTTCTAAGCCCCATTATTTGAGCTGTATTGTTGAAACTCCATGAGTTTTTCAAAATCTGCAGCAAGATCTTCCTTAGTGCCTGGCTTGATCTTAAATAACCAGGTCCCATAAGGATTTTCATTAACAGTTTCTGGATTTGCATCCATCACTTCGTTAAGGGCAATAATTTCACCGCTAATGGGAGCATGGATATCACTAGCCGCCTTTACCGATTCAATTGCCGCTATAGCCTCACCTTGCCTTACTGTCTGTCCTAACTTTGGCGCCTGAAAGAACATCACATCACCCAAGGCTTCTTGCGCGTGATTGCTAATGCCAACCCATACTTGACCATCCTCCTCGAGGGAAGCCCATTCATGGGTTTGTGCAAATTTAAATGTGTCGTGTGTCTTCATTATTTATCCTGTGAGATATATTCTATCTTCTCTGCCATAAACTAGAGACTTACTTCATTAAGAGTTTTTATATGCCAATCAAACTAGGAATTGTTCCGGTTACGCCATTTGAGCAAAATTGTTCTATTTTAGTTTGCCAAGAAACTGGTGATGCAGCCATTGTTGACCCGGGTGGTGATATCGATAAGATATTGGACGGCGTTAAGCAGTTGGGCGGTACGGTAAAAAAGATTTTGCTAACCCATGGACATCTTGATCACTGCGCAGCTGCAAAGGATCTTTCCGATCAGTTAAATGTACCGATTGAGGGACCACAAATTGATGAGCAGTTTTGGTTAGATCAGCTGCCAGAGCAAACAGTTCGCTTTGGATTTGGACATGCGAAAGCATTTGTGCCAACGCGTTGGCTGGAAGATGGTGATCATGTTCAAGTAGGCAATGTGGATTTAGAGGTGTTGCATTGCCCTGGCCACACTCCAGGTCATGTAGTGTTCTTCGACAAGGAAGATAGATTGGCTTTAGTTGGAGATGTTCTATTTGCCGGCTCCATTGGTAGAACAGATTTTCCTCGAGGAAATCATGCAGATCTCATTAACGCTATTAAGACAAAGCTATGGCCGCTAGGCGATGATGTGCAGTTTGTGCCTGGGCATGGTCCTATGTCTACATTTGGCAAGGAGCGCCAAACTAATCCCTACGTGGGGGATTAAAAATAATAGGCGCTTGTGAAGCTAGGAAAAAATTAAGCTTTAGCTGAGCCAGTACGATGAGTACGGTTATATAGACAGCTAGCGCAAATCCAGCGCTGCTTGCGATTGCTCGTTGGAATCCAGGTACCACCTTCCAGGCGCTTTTCGCGGCTGCAAGAGGAGCAAAATTTAAGGCTCTGAGAGGTGTCTTGAGCGGCGGCTGGAGTCGAGGTAGTCATGGGCAACGGGTAATCCAAATCTTATACAGAAGATCTATTTTACCCGTTTTGTCCCACTGGGGCTGGGCTCAGTACAACTCGTACTGAATCAGCCGTTTTATTGCCATCAAAGTCTAACCAAGCCTTGTTCTCAAAGTCGTAGAGCTTGCACTTGCGAGCAGTATCAAAATACCAGCCCCAAGAGAACTTTTGCACAAAAATACGGTCTGGAAGGATGGTTTCCAGGGTAGTTTGAGCCTCTTTGAGGCGATATAGCGGGACGCTCATGTCTACGTGATGGGCGGTATGCTCCATGATGTGGTGCACTAAAGCACCCCAAATCCAGTTGAACGTCAGGTGTACGGTAGTCGATACAAAAGGCTGGGCACGCAACCACTCGGATTTTTTGTCATACCAAGAAACAGAGGGATGAGTGTGGTGTACGTAGACAACAAAGCCGATCATCCCATTCCAAAATAAGAATGGAACTGCAAAGCCAGTGATTAAGCCAAGCCAAATCGACTGGCCTGTAGCAATGGCGCCAGCAATGAGGCACCCAATCCAAATAATGGCAAAACCAGTAACCAATAGGTTGTCCTTGAGGAAGATAGGACGATCGCCCGGCTTATTTTTGGCGTTAGGGAAGTACTCACGTCTCCACCAGATTTCGATCAGGTAGTAGAAGACAGGACCCCAGCCGCTTCGGTAAAGGCGTTCAAGGGTTTTGCGCCAGGCTGGTAAGGCGTCAAATTCTGTTTTAGATAAAGGCGCCCAAACAAAATCAAAGCCCTTCAAATTGGTTTGACCATGATGAACGACGTTATGCCCCACATCCCATAAGCTATATGGGGTTAAGGATGGTAGAAAAGCAATACGACCCAGTACTTTATTGAGCTCGCGATTAGGCGTAAAGCTTTGGTGACAGGCATCATGACCCAAAATAAAAATACGCCCAGTAACAAAGCCCGCAATCAAACCCAAAACAACTTTGAGCAACACGCTTTCCACAAAAACCGTGCCAGCTATACATCCTAGCCACAAAGCTGCATCAATTGCCAGGAGCATGATGGCTTTCGTAGTTTCGCCCTGTGCCATAGGAATCAACCAGCTACGGATAATTTTCCGGTGTGGCAAAGGCAAGTTTGGCGCCAAGGGGTTTGCTATCGATGGCTCGGAGAGGGTCGGATTTAGATGATTTGACATGATAGGAATCAATAAGTTAGATGCAAATGATAGCCTTTTCTGCAATTTTACGCATGATGTAGGTCAAAAACCATCCTACAAATTGGTGCGCCCGGCAGGAATCGAACCTGCGACCCTTGGCTTCGGAGGCCAATACTCTATCCACTGAGCTACGGGCGCCAGCAGTAAAAACGCCAACATCGTTATTGTAAGTGCCTATACTCCGCCGCTCTCGTTATAATCACGGCAAATAACCCTACAACCTGTCAAACGATAAAAGTCCTATGAGCAACGAGCACGGAAATCTGATTAAGTCCCCTAAACAACTGATCATTATGGTGTTTGCCAGCTTTTTTGTGCCCCTGATCATTATTTTATTATTAATGGTGTTTGTGAACAGCGGCCAGCGTGGCGATAATTCCACTACAACGGAGCAGTTAATCAAGCCCGTGGCCCAGTTAAATTTTAAAGACGCAAGTGCCCCACGCGAAATTCAAACAGGTGAGCAAGTATATAAAGCCGTTTGCTCTTCTTGCCATGCGAGTGGCGCTGCAGGCGCACCGAAGTTCGGTGATGCTGGTGCATGGGCTCCGCGTCTAGGGCAGGGATATAACGGCCTGCTGAGCTCTGTTCTGAAGGGCAAAGGCGCAATGCCAGCTCGTGGTGGAGCCAGCCCTGCCGATGTTAGTGACTATGAGCTGGGACGTGCGGTAGTGTATTTGGCTAACTCTGCTGGTGGCAAGTTAGTAGAACCCAAGGCGCCTGCTGCCGCGGAAACTGCCGCTAAGTAATTTTTAACGCATCATCA
>CAIKGX010000180.1 GCA_903827075.1 uncultured beta proteobacterium
CTCTAGTGGTTGTGGGACCAGAGCGTTTGCCAAAAATTGCTCGTATGGCGGGTAATTTATTTAGTCGTGCTCAGCGTTATATGGCGGAAGTGAAGTCTGAAGTTAGTCGCCAAATGGAAGTCGAAGAATTTAAGAAGCTGCGCGAGGAAAGTACCGCAGTGTTTAAGGATGTTGAAAGTAGTCTTCAGTCTACCGTGCAAGAAGCGAATGCAAACTTGAGCGATCAAGCTGATATTTTTGAGAATAGCTTTACCAAGCCCGCCCTTGATGAAAAAGAGGTGCTGCGCAAATCTCAACGTCAGGGTCGCAGTAGCTGGGGTGTGAGGCGTGCGGCACGGCCTATTTGGTTTAAGCGTTCTACTGGTATGAGAACGCGAGTGCAGTCCGGTGCCGCCAGAATGAAACGCTTTCATCACAGCGCTAATAAATAAACCAAGCAATAAAAATAAGAATAAAGCTCTCAACTGATGACGCAAAATCATTCCACTGAAGATTCAGGCTTACAAGAGTCTTTCATATCGCATTTATATGAGCTGCGTGATCGCGTTATAAAAGCTGGTCTAGCCATCATCATTGTTTTTGTCAGTTTGGTGTATTGGGCGCCTGATATTTTCCATATATTTGCACAGCCACTTTTAGAGGCATTGCCTGCAGGCGGCAAAATGATTGTGACTGACGTGACTGGCTCCTTCTTTGTGCCGATGAAGGTCACGATGTTGGTTGCTTTCTTAATTGCACTGCCAGTAGTGATGTATCAGTTATGGGCCTTTATTGCTCCAGGCCTCTATCTGCATGAGCGCAAATTGATATTGCCTTTGGTAGTCAGTAGCTATAGCTTGTTTATTTTTGGTATGGCCTTTGCCTACTTCTTGGTTTTCCCAACCGTATTTAAATTCATGGCAAGTTATAACGCACCGCTGGGCGCCGAGATGTCGACTGATATCGATAATTACCTCAGTTTTGCGATGACCACTTTTTTAGCCTTTGGTATTACCTTTGAGGTACCGGTAGTAGTTGTGGTACTGGTACGCATGGGTTTAGTACCGCTAGCAAAGCTCAAAGAGATTCGCCCTTATGTCATCGTAGGTGCGTTTGTGATTTCCGCGATCGTCACTCCGCCAGATGTCCTATCTCAGCTGCTACTGGCTGTGCCAATGACCCTGCTATATGAGTTGGGTTTATTAATCGCACGCTTCTATATACCTAAGTCTTCAACTGATGATGCTGATGAAGCTAAAAACCCAGATTCTCAGGCTACAAGCAACTAATTACTTGCCACTTCTGTTTGATTTGTGGAGAAGGTGGCAGTTAACCATTCGGTAACGCGATCAAAGCGGTAGCGTCTTTGCCTTAGGTTACCTTCAGCCTCTAATTCGATACCGGTAAATATTTTTCCTGCGGCTAGTAATGAGCGGCGTTGTTGAGTGGTATCAATCTGTATCAGCTTAGGTAATATTTTTGGCAATTCATGTCGAATATCGACAACCACGCAATGTTCATGCTGTAATTGCCCAACTTCACACAAAAGCAACTCAGCTTTGCTCAGATTAAATTGGTTAGCAATGATGAGGCGGTGGCACATTAAGATCCACTCCTGATCTAGCTTATGCTCGGCATGATTCAAAGCGAGATCAGCAAAAGTCGCAAGCTCATGCCACTCATTTGCTTTTGGATTTGCGACATTTCCCAGAATTTTAGAGAGAAGATCTTTTGCCTCGGGTATGCCTTGTTGATATGCTTGCCACACCCAGTAGGAGGCCTGTAATCCACGGACTCTCTCCTCGGTCTTTTCACGCTTGCGCCACAAATTAGCGCCTTTACGAAATTGTGCTTTCGAATGACCTAAATCAGCAGCCCTATCAAAACAGCGATCACTTTCGCTTGCGTTGTATCCGGAGAACTGCGGGCGGCGGTAAATTTCCCCTAAAGCAAACCAAGCGTCTCTATCGCCATCCTTTGCTGCTAGCCCTAACCAGTAGGCCGCCTTTTTGAGTGAGGCATTGGATTTGTTAAGCCCTAGCGCATTGTTTTTTTCAAAGAGCGATTTATCGTCAAATTGTGCAAGCTTTAACC
>CAIKGX010000181.1 GCA_903827075.1 uncultured beta proteobacterium
GTCTAAATTTGCATGTTGAGCTTTAATTGATGCAATTTTAGTGCTATCGACTCTGCTCATCTGGCCAGCACCTATACCCTCAAAGAGCATAAGGAGTATCAAATCTTTTTTGCATCCAACCCTAAAAGACTTGAGCGTGTACTAGAGCTTCAAAAAATTCATTGGGAATCTTTTTTTGACGCTAACCTAGATGAGAAATGGTTTGCTTCACGCGTGCATGTGGGTGCTGTGCATGCCCATATAGATTTGCCAAACGATATTTACTTCGCTGGAATGTCGATGTCTGGTAAATCTCTGGTAGATCGTATACGGAAAATTAAACCCGCACCGAAAGATGCTAGTGAAATGGCCAATTCTGTGATGAAGTTGATCTTCTTAGATAGCTTTATCGTCATTGAGGAAATTTCTCGTATTCAAAGAGAGAAAATCACCGCAGGTAGCAAAGCCTTGATGGAGATGTCCACTCCTGTGACGCCTATTTGGGAAGGTATTTTGCTTCTCCCACTACTGGGCATTGTCGACTCCTCACGCACCCAAGACATTATGAATAAAACCCTGGCTGAAATTGCCAAGACCAGGGCCAAAGTATTTGTATTGGACATCAGTGGGGTCAGCGCCATGGATACGGCGGTTGCTAATCAGTTAATTAAGATTACTAAAGCAACTCAACTGATGGGTTGTGAGACGATTATTTCTGGTGTATCTCCCGCGATTGCCCGCACCCTCGTGGAATTGGGTATCAACATTGGCGAGGTGAAGACCACCGCTACACTGCGGGACTCCTTTGAACTTGCCCTAAAGGCAGTTGGTGTCGATAGACAGTTAATTGGTGGTACCCATTAGATCACTGCGATAGATGCATAAAACAAGCTCCTCTAACATCGTTGCGACGATGGTGAAAGACTGTCTCATTGTGACGGTCGGGGATGACCTGTCCGGTGGTGTCTTAGAAGAGGTAAGGCGAGTGGTATTACGGGATGTCCATCAAAAAGGATGCCTGAGTATTATTTTTGAACTATCTGCATTGAAATTTATGGATACCTTAGAGTTTGATGGCCTTAAAACGATCTCTGAGATGGCATCCATTTTAGGCGCTCGGGCCATGTTTGTAGGTATGCAGCCTGGCATCGTATTTCATTTGATAGCCAATGATGCGCATACGGTAGGAGTCAGTGCAGCTTTAGATCTAAATGAAGCGCTGGAAAAGCTGGGAATTACAAATGCCGCTTCAAGAAATTAAAACCAAACCTGAAACCTCTGTTTTTTTGGTGAGCGATATGGCCGATGTCCAAATTGCCGTTAGTCGGATCAGCAATCCCTTATTTATTAAAGAGGCTTCTGCAATTGACCGCTCTTTAATTGGCACTATGGTTTCCGAGTTGGGTACTAACATTATTAAATATGCTGGAAGAGGGCTCATTCGTATCACCAGAACCAAAGGCGATGGGGTTTTGGACATTGAAATGTGGGCGGAGGACAGGGGTCCCGGGATTGCCAATATCACCTTAGCTATGAAGGATCATTTCACGACAGGCAACACGCTTGGCCTTGGTTTGCCAGGGGTGAGAAGAATGGCCGATGACTTTTCTATTCAATCTGAAAAAGAGGATGGCACGGTTGTTTATGCCCGTAAACGTATCAAGGGTAACAAAGGCAGTACATCTTACTCTGTAGCACCAAACGCCCTAGAGCGGAGTGGTACGCAAGAGACCCATGCCCTTTGGGATGTCGGCTCCCATAATCGTCCAATGCCCGGAGAGTATGTCTCAGGAGACTCCATTAGCATTGTGGAGTTTGATTCCTATGTTTTGCTCTGTATTGCAGACGTTTCTGGTCATGGTGCAAAGGCTCATGAATTAAGCGCTATTATTTCCAATTACATTTCACAGAATGCTAACAGGGATTTGGCCTTGATAATGAAGGGTCTGCATGCAATCCTCGTGGGTACATTGGGCGCTGCCGTAGGCCTTCTATTAATTGATACACAGGCTCAAACCTTTCAGTATCTTGGCGTTGGCAATACTGGCGCTAATCGCTGTGTTGGCGAGACATGGAAAGGCGTTTCTCGTGATGGCGTTCTTGGTCAGCGTCTCCCAGGATTTTATGCGCAAGCTGGGTTCTTGAGAAATGGCGATGTATTTAGTATGTGGTCAGATGGTATCTCTGATCATGCGGGGAGTAGCTTTGTTAGAAAA
>CAIKGX010000182.1 GCA_903827075.1 uncultured beta proteobacterium
GCACAATTTGAAAAAGAGCTCGAGAGATATCTCGGGATTTAAGGTTAACTAGGAGGATGTACTGATGAAAAGCAATACTCTATTAAAAGCATTATTAGTTTCTGTAGTGGGTTTTGGTTTGGGCGGTTTAGCCCAAGCGCAAAACGCTAAAGTGGGTAGCGTGCAAATCGAAAATGCCTACACCCGCGCTACCGTGCCGGGCCAAATGGCTGCTGGCGGTTTTATGAAGATTGAAAACAAAGGCGCTGCCGATCAACTCATTTCTGCTAGCTCTCCGGTGGCCGGTGAAGTGCAGTTGCATGAAATGGCGATGGATGGCAATGTGATGAAAATGCGTCAAGTCAAAGATATCGCAGTACCAGCGGGTGGCTCTGTTGAATTAAAACCCGGTGGTTTGCATTTGATGTTCATGAACATCAAGGCGCCATTGGCTGCTGGTGAAACTGTTCCTGTCAAACTCAAGTTTGCTAAAGCAGGAGAAGTAGAGGTGAAGATGCCAGTCAATGCCATGGGTGGTCATGGTGGGCAAGGTCCTCACGGTGGAGCAGCAAAATATTAATCATTGCATTTACTGTGCATCGCTTTAAGTATTAAAAAATCCCCTTGGTCTTGCGACTGAGGGGATTTTGCTTTGAAGCGGATTTTTTTATTTGGCGTTACGGCTTAATCTAAATTTAAATCCGTTACGGCACCTTTACTAGCGCTACTTGCCAAGTAGGCGTACTTTGCCAATAAGCCGCGGGTATAGCGAGGCTTGGGTTGCTTCCAGGCTGCCCGACGCTTTGCAATCTCTTCATCGCTTACATTGAGCTGTATGAGTAGTGTGTGGGCATCGATGGTGATGGAGTCACCTTCATGAATAAGGGCAATCACACCACCCACAAAGGCTTCAGGAGCGACGTGACCAACGACCATGCCCCAAGTGCCACCGGAGAAGCGTCCGTCAGTGATTAGGCCTACAGTCTCGCCTAAGCCTTGACCTACGAGAGCGGAGGTGGGGGCGAGCATCTCGCGCATACCAGGACCGCCTTTAGGGCCTTCGTAGCGAATGACCATGACGTCGCCGTCTTTAATCTGTTGCGCCATGATGGCTGCCATTGCATCATCTTCAGAATCAAATACGCGAGCTGGGCCAGTTATGGATGGGTTCTTGAGGCCAGTAATCTTGGCTACACAGCCTTCAGGAGAAATATTCCCCTTCAAAATGGCTAAGTGACCTTGTTTGTAGAGGGGGGTATCAAGGGTACGAATGACCTTCTGATCAGCGCGTGGCACCGATGGAATATCTTTCAATACTTCAGCAATCGTCTTACCAGTGATGGTCATGCAATCACCGTGCAAGAGACCGCCGTCAAGCAAAATTTTCATGACCTGTGGAATGCCGCCAGCTTGATGCAGATCAGTCGCTAAATAGGTTCCCGATGGTTTCATATCAACGATGACAGGAACGCGTTTACGAATGCGCTCAAAGTCATCAATCGTCCAATCGATTTCAGCAGCGCTGGTAATCGCTAAGTAATGCAAGACAGCATTAGTAGAGCCGCCTACTGCCATGATCACGCTCACAGCGTTCTCAATAGATTTTTTGGTAATGATGTCGCGTGGACGCAAGTTGTTTTTGATAGCTTCTACCAGCACAATCGCTGACTCATGGGCACTAGCTACTTTTTCTGCATCTTCGTTAGCCATAGTGGAGGAGTAGGGCAGGCTCATACCCAAAGCCTCAAAGGAAGAGCTCATAGTGTTGGCTGTATACATCCCGCCACAAGAACCACTTCCAGGGCAAGCATGCTCTTCTACGCCCTTGAGATCTTCTGCGCTCAAGCGTCCAGAAGTAAATTCTCCAACGGCTTCAAATGCGGAAACAATATTGAGGTCTTTCCCTTTGAAGTGGCCAGGCTTAATGGTTCCACCGTAAACATAAATGCCAGGAACATTCGTGCGCGCTAAAGCCATCATGCCACCAGGCATGTTTTTATCGCAACCACCAATGACGACAACACCATCTTGCCATAAACCGTTGACGCAAGTTTCAATACTGTCAGCAATGACTTCGCGAGAGATGAGGGAATATTTCATACCCTCAGTACCCATACCAATGCCATCGGAAACTGTTGGTGTGCCAAAAGTTTGTGCTTTAGCGCCAGCCTCTTCTAAAGCGGTGACGGCAGCATCTGCTAATTTTTGTAAGCCACTATTACAAGGGGTAATAGTGGAGTGACCATTGGCAACTCCCACCATAGGTTTAACAAAATCCTTTTCTTGGTAACCCATCGCGTAATACATGGAGCGATTGGGTGCGCGAGCAACCCCTTCAGTGACGTTGCGCGAGCGTTCATTAAGGCGTTTCATGCTGATATTGACTCCAGAAAAGAATATGTCGAAAAGCTCTATTGTGCCGTGAGATGTTCTATGTTGCGCTGCAATATAGAAAAGAGGATATCTTTTGACAAATACTCCCTTTATTAGCTTGAAGGCTAATATCCTTAGACCAAAAGCTGCAGTACATTGCCCCATCAATCATTTTTTCTTTAAATTCAATGACTCAAGCTGGCCATATCTATTTAATTGATGACGATGAGTCTATGCGAACCTCTTTATGCAGAATGCTTAGGGAGGTCGGTTATATCGTTGAGGATTTTTCCTCTGCATTCACCTTTTTAGAACATTCTTTGCCGGTATCTCCGGCAGTTATTTTGCTGGACATGCAAATGCCCGATATGACAGGGCTTGATCTTCAGGAGAAGCTACTCCAGTTAGGGCGCAAGACCCCCATTGTGTTTATTAGCGGACAGAGTCACCCTCATCAAATCGTCAAAAGTCTTAAGAAAGGCGCTATCGATTTTCTCTTTAAGCCGTTTAATTTAGAGGATTTGCTCAAGACGGTAGCTGAGGCTTTGGAGCTTGATAGACGGCAGTTAATGCGAATTTCTAAAGAAGTTGAGACTAAGAAATGCTATGCCATGCTCACCCCTAGAGAGAAAGAAGTATGTTTTTGGCTAGTGAAGGGGCTGTTAAACAAGGATATCGCCGTCAAACTAGGCACTACTGATGCAACCATTAAGGTGCATAAGGCTAGGGTGATGGAAAAAATGCATGCGGAGTCTGTGCAAACTTTAGTAGTTAAGTATCTGGAGTCTGAGCTTGAAAACCTTCAGAATCATTAGCTGTTTGGCTAATTTCTGTCATGGCAGTTAAGCACTATGATCAGTAACACTTTTTACGAATTAATCACTTAGAACATTTTTGGTGAATATAAATAACAAACTACCAGAGATTCGCAAGGAGGCTTTTGCTAAAGCAAGGGAAGAGCGCGGTCTGAGTACTAAGGATTTAGCAGCGCAAGCCTGCTTATCTCATCGCCAAATTGAACAGCTGGAAAATGGTGAGCAGAGTTCATTTTATGGCGCTCAAATTAAAGTAACTGCTGCAAAAAAGGTAGCCAATCTTTTGGGTCTAAAAGAGAGTGAAGCATTTATCTGTGAACCACAAGTCAAGGCAAAAGGGGAGGCAGTAAAAGAGGAGGCGTCCAAACAAGAGGCGATCAAGCAAGTTACTGCTCCTGAGTTAGTTGTAGAAAAGCCAATAAAAACTAGATCAAAAACTCCAGTAAGCGCGGCGCCAATTTCTTCGCTTAGTTCAGTAAAAAAAGTAAAATCATCACCCCAGAAACGATGGGTGATATGGTTAAGCTTAGTCGCGGCAGTGGCGTTCTCAGTTATTAATTTACGTCCACTATTTTTTCCTGAAAAGGTGGAAGAAATTATCGTGGTGAAAGAAGAAGTGATCGAGCCAGTTCCCGCCCCAGCTCCGTCAGAGCCCGTGGTAGTCACAACTCCTGCTCCAGCAGCGCTGCCTGCATCTGCTATTGTAAGTGGTGCAACAGATATAGCGGGGGCTTGCCCTGCTGAAGATTCACCTGTGATTAATTACAAACCTGACGC
>CAIKGX010000183.1 GCA_903827075.1 uncultured beta proteobacterium
ATTACCCCATCTCAAAAAGGTCCTTAAGAACTCACAAGCGGTAGCGTTTCCTGATGCTGCCCATCTGTTGATGCTAGAACAGCCTAAGAAAGTAGTTAAATTATATGATGCGTTTTTAAGGCAATGACCACTAAGGGTTTTGGATTTAACCGGTAATGCAGAGCACTACCCACTGCGTGAGCCACAAAAAACCCAGGAACATGTCCTGGGTTTTAGCTTTAAGAATGATTCGATTTACTGAACTTTAGCCTTAGCCCGAAGCTTTTGCATCATCTCGCCAAACTTGGCTTTTTGCCAATTTTGATCAGATGTAATCATTTGTTTTAATTGATCCTTCATTTCTTCCATCGTTGGTGCCTTGACCTCACGCACGTCATCTACCTTAATGATGTGCCAGCCGTATTGGGTCTTTACTGGCTTATCAGTAATTTGACCTTTTTTCAATTGCACCATTGCTTTAGAGAACTCTGGTACGAGGGCTTTGTCGCTGACCCAGCCTAAGTCACCACCATTTGGTGCGGAGCCAGGATCTTTGGATTTGGCTTTAGCAATTTCTTCAAAATTACCCCCAGCCTTAATTTGAGCTGTAATTGCTTTTGCATCTGACTCTTTTTCTACGAGGATATGTTCTACGTGGTATTCCTTACCGCCGGTGTATTGCAGTTTTACTTGTTCATAAGCTGCTTTAATATCCGCATCAGCTACACCTTCTTTTTCAACATAATCCTCAAAAACAGCAGCAACCAAGATACCCACACGAGATTGCTCTAATTGCTCACGGACGGATTCTTTTTGAGTCACGCCACGATTGTTTGCTTCTTGAATAATCAATTCACGGGTAACTAGCATTTCACGAGCTTGATCACGTACTTGCGGGTTATCTGGTTGTCCTGATTTTTGCACCAACTTATCTAATTGCGCTTTAGGAATTGCCTTGCCGTTGACGATCACGGCGTTTTGGGCAATCGCAGGAAGAGTAAGAAGACTTGCGCTGATTGCGCTAATGGACAGAATTTGGCGTGTATTGAACATGATGGATTGTTAATAAATGGATAAATGAATGGTTGTCAGAATATTTGCCATCTTAAAGCAAGCCAGCATTAACTAGTAATTTCACTAGGGGCAATGGCATTGATGGTGAGGGCGTGGATTTCTACTGGGAAATGCTTACTAAGGGCTGCATAGACGGCGCGATGGCGGGCTACTTTGTTAAGGCCCTCAAATTCCGGGGCAGTGATGGTGAGCTTGAAATGGCCGCCTCCAGATGCAGCGCCCGCATGGCCGGCGTGAAGATGGCTTTCGTCATCAATCTGAATACAGCTTGCCTTGAAGGCCATTTTTAAGTCAGCTTCAAATAAACGCATCCGCGCTTGGTTAATACTCATTCGGCTGGATGCTCCATATGGCGACTTAACCAAAGTCCTTGAAGGATAACAAACACTACGAGTAAGCCAGTGCTACCAAATAGCTTGAAGTTAACCCAAGCTTCTTCTGAATATTCGAAGGCAACATAC
>CAIKGX010000184.1 GCA_903827075.1 uncultured beta proteobacterium
AATTGGCAACAGCGCTTGAGCCAAGCTTGGGTGGTGCGGATGGAAAGTTGGAATCGCAATCAATCCCATTACAAATCACAGCTTGAGATGCTTAATCCCCAAAGAACTTTGGAGCGCGGGTATTCGGTGATTCTGAGTAAAGAGGATCTGGCCATGCATGCGGTTCGCAACCCAAAAGAATTAAATGTTGAGCAGCTCTTTCAAGTGCGGTTAGCAGAGGGGCAAGTGGAGGTTCAATTTGCGAAGATTGAAGTCCATTAAAAAAGAGGGTTGCGAGGGCGCTTCATTTCCAGTTATTATACAAATAATTATTTGTATAATAACGGCATGAAAACCACTCTATATCGACCTCTATCATTGTCTGCACAAACAGCCTATGCTGAGTTGCAGGATCGAGTACGTATCCAGAGTATTGATCGTTTTAGGATGTTGCCCGGCGCTTTTCATAAGCAAATACAAAAGGGCAGGCCTTATATATATTATGGCTATCGAGATTTAGATGGGACTGGCCGTATGGCTTATGTTGGTCCAGAGGACAGCAGAGTTCTCGAATTAATTAAAAAGCATAAAACACTTCAATCAGAAGATTTGCATACTCAGATAAGGGGGCAAGCTAGGGCTGCTGAAGCGCTCGGTTGTGCTACCACATTAACTAAGCATTTTCGAGTGGTCAATAGGCTGGAGCAATATGGCTTTTTTAGTGCCGGTGGAATTTTAATTGGCACACATGCTTTTCTGGCTATGGGAAATATGTTGGGCGTTAAATGGCTTTCCTCCAATCTGACAATGGATGTCGATTTTGCCCACGCCGGTAAAAATGTATCCATAGCATTGGGTGCAAATGTCAAAATTTCAGTTCACGATGCATTGAATTCGCTGGAGATGGGTCTTTTACCAATCACAGAGTTTTCTGGGAAAACAGGTGCTCAATATCGCAATCCTCAAGATCCTGAGTTACGGCTAGATTTTGTGACCCCCCAGACTCGTAATGGTGGACCGGTAGTATTGCCTGAGTTGGATTTAGCCTTAGAGTGTCTTAAGTTTATGGAGTTTTCATTGGTTAATACAACGCAAGCGGTAATGATCTCTAAGGAAGGGGCTTGCGTAGTGAATATTCCTGCACCAGAAAGATATGCGGTTCATAAATTAATTATTTATGGTGAGCGCCCTATTCATGAGCAATCAAAAGCAAACAAGGATTTGGGTCAAGCCGCTGCCATTTTTCAAGTTCTGTTTGAGAGTGGAAACGCGCATTTAATTAGAGCAGCTTGGAGCGATGCTTTGTCACGTGGACCTGGGTGGGTAAAAAGATTAAATCAAGGAAAATTAGCCCTATTAAGGCAATACCCAGAATTACTGGATTTAAATATAAATTAATTGTTTAAAAAGTCTAATGCTCAACTGTTAGCCGTATCTAATGTAGATGGAGAAACTGTTTTTTGTCCGCGTTTAGGTTTACTCGGAATAGGTAATGCCTTACGTTTATCCACATAAAATGATAGACCCGTCTCCAGTGCATCTACCGCCTTTTTTAGAGCATCATTTTCATTTTTACCAAAAGTAATAGCTTCGGGCACATCCTTAAATGTAACCAAGATGTCTTGCCCATCTTTCTTAAGCATTACTGGGTATCTGAACATATCGACCTCTTATTTCAATCCAAGTTGACGTTTCATTGCAGATTCAAGACTTTTGCCAAGACTTGTTGTATTTTGAGAAGATTGGATAAAGTGAGTAAATACCAGAGAAATCTAGATTGATGCCATTATCAAGGAAGGTATTAACCCCCATGAGAAGAGGGTAAGTGCGATAAAGGGTATTGAACGCTAGAGGATATTAGGTTCAATCAGCAAGTGCACCCCAAACTCTTGATGTACTTTATCTTGGATGGTTTTGGCAAGCCCCAGGATATCTTTAGCAGTGCCACTGCCATGATTGACCAGTACAAGTGCTTGATTCTCATAAACACCTACAGGCCCCATCGTTATCCCTTTAAAGCCGCATTGATCAATCAGCCAGCCGGCTGCTAGTTTGTGCTTGCCTGGCACATCGGGATAAGAAACCATTTGGGGAAATTGCTGAATGAGGGTGTCATATTGACTGTTGGGAACAATCGGGTTTTGAAAGAAGCTGCCTGCATTACCAATGACTTTTGGGTCGGGTAGTTTATGGGTGCGGATTTTACATACCGCAATATAAATTTCTTCGGCGGTGGGTGTTGTGGGAGATTGGCTAAATTGCTTAGCAAGATCGGCGTATTGCAGTCGCGGGGTCCATTCTTTGGGGATTTTAAAAACGACCTTTGTCACGATCATTTGATGGGGATGTTGCTTGAAGTAGCTATCGCGATAAGCAAACTGGCATGCATCTCTTGGGAGAGTGACAAAGGCATGGGCCGCAGTGTCAAACGCTTCGATGCTGTCAATGTACTCCCCAATTTCTACTCCATAGGCACCAATATTTTGAATGGGGGCTGCACCTACAGTTCCGGGAATTAAAGCCAGATTTTCAAGGCCGGGTAAATTTTGCTCCAGCGTCCAGGTAACCAACTCATGCCAATTGACTCCAGCACCTACAGATATCAGAGTGTTCTTATCATCTGAACTCAAAATTGCTTGCCCAGCAATATTCATCAAGAGTGTTGCACCAGGCAGATCCGCTGGAAGAATGACATTACTTCCGCCACCCAGCACTCGCCAAGCTAAACCTTGATCCTGAATCGATTTCATCAAATCGGGAAGCTGCTCGGGGGTAGTCACTTCATAAGCAAACTCTGCTTGAGATTCAAAGCCAAAGGTATTCCTATCCTTGAGCCCCATGTTTGGGTTCAATTTTGCTGGCTTAGGCGCATTTTTTGCAAAGTTCATGCCACAATCTTATTCGTGTTCCCGTTTTTGGCTCAATATCTTGTAAAACTGGGACAAACAGGTAATTTTTAGCAATAAATGCACAATGAATTTAAGGAGTATGTGATGCCATCATTTGACGTCGTTTGTGAACCAGACATGATTGAGTTGAAAAACGCCATCGAGCAATCCAATAAAGAAATCACTAATCGTTTTGACTTTAAGGGTTCTGATAGCCGCGTAGAGCAAAAAGATGAAACTATTATTCTTTTTGGTGACGATGACTTTAAATTGGGTCAAGTGCGCGATGTGTTGTACGGCAAGATGGCTAAGCGTAACGTGGATGTGCGTTACCTCAAAGATGATAAAAAAGAGACTATCGGTAGCGACAAGCGCAAGCAAACCATGAAGATTCAAAAGGGTATTACTTCAGAGCTGGCTAAAAAGGTCGTGCGCATTATTAAAGATAGCAAGATCAAAGTGCAGGCCAGTATTCAGGGTGATGCAGTGCGTGTGACGGGTGGTAAGCGCGATGATTTACAAGAAACCATGACATTGCTCAAAAAAGAAGTAAGCGAATCGCCTTTGGGTTTTAATAACTTCCGTGATTAAAGTGGGGTTGTGGGTGGCGGAGTAGCCACTTGCGTATTGTGGTAATGTATATTACAGTAATATACATGTATGATTGATTTCAAAAAAATAGTCGGGTTTCAGTGGGATACTGGAAATGCTTATAAAAACCATGATAAGCACGGAGTGGCTCAGGGAGAGGCTGAGGAGATTTTCTTCAATCAGCCTTTATTGATCGAGGAAGATCAAAAGCATAGCGTTAGGGAAAGTCGGTTTATTGCGTTGGGCATCACGAGTTCTACACGGCTGTTAACTATTATTTTTACATTGCGAGATCAAGGCACCCTAATTCGCATCGTCTCTGCAAGATCGATGAGTAAGAAAGAGAGGGCATTTTATGAAAAAGATTAATAAATTAACAATTCCGAATTTTAAAGATGAAAAGGAAGAGCGTATTTTTTGGGAAAAAAATGATGCTTCCGATTACTTTGAT
>CAIKGX010000185.1 GCA_903827075.1 uncultured beta proteobacterium
AGTAAAACCGGTCAAGTGTGGGAGTGGAATTGCGGTGCTGGTCATTTTGCGGTCGTTGAGGAGTTGGTTAGGGCAGGGCTGGGTGATGGATAGAGCGTGCCCTTAGGTTCTGGCTCGCTGGGCGGAGCAGGAGCGGCTGGTACATTTGGCAAATATAACGGTCCTCTAACCCCACATCCAGAAAGGGCTATTAGGAGTGCAATAGGAAGAGTTCTTCTAAGAATCGCTATCATGAATGTCTCTAAAACGAATGAT
This sequence comes from uncultured beta proteobacterium, assembly GCA_903827075.1. Taxonomy (GTDB): domain Bacteria; phylum Pseudomonadota; class Gammaproteobacteria; order Burkholderiales; family Burkholderiaceae; genus Polynucleobacter. Next base: position 256 of record CAIKGX010000185.1, read on the forward strand.
TGAATATAGCATGCAGGACTCCGATATGAAGCCAAACGATTCAGGCGTAGAAACTATTGATGACAAGCAATTTCATCAGTTGGGCAGTCATTTGCTGCAATCAATTGAAGTGGCTCTAGAGGCTGCAGATGACGCATTGGATCTGGATTTAGATGTAGAGCGGCAAGGTGGTAATGTCATTAATATTCGATTTAGAGATCGTAGCGTGATTGTGGTGAATACCCAACCCCCTTTGCATGAAATTTGGGTAGCCGCCAAATCTGGTGGGTATCACTATCGCTGGGCTGGAACTTTGGCAACCCCTCTTTGGTTGGATACCAAAACGGGGAGGGAGCTACTGAGCGACTTATCAGAGTTTGCTAGTACCCAAGCAGGTCATCCACTTAATATTCAGTTGGATTAATTTACGCAGCGCCAGTAGCAATCAAAGTTTCGATGACTTGAGCATCTGGCACGCTCTGAATTTGTGCTTTACCAATCTTCTCTAAAACCACATAACGGATTTGGCCACTCTCGGTTTTCTTGTCCACTTGCATGAGACCCATATAGCGTTCTGCGCCAAATTTGGGCGGCTCAGTTGGCAGGTTCATTGATTGAATAATCTGGGTTAATCGATCTACTTCGGTCTGGCTGATGTATTTAAGGCGGCAGGATAAATTAGCACCCATCACCATGCCGCATCCAACGGCCTCACCATGAAGCCACTCCCCATAACCCATCCCTGCTTCAATCGCATGACCAAAGGTATGGCCAAAGTTCAGCGTGGCACGTATACCGCCCTCTCTCTCGTCAGCAGATACGACGGCAGATTTGATTTCACAAGAGCGAAGAACGGCATGAGCCATTGCCTTAGTATCACAAGCCAACAACTCTTTAGCATTAGCCTCAATCCAGTCTAAAAACTGCGCATCAGCGATTGCGCCATGTTTGACTACTTCAGCCAAGCCTGCAGAAAGTTCGCGTGGGGGCAATGTTTTCAAGGTATTGAGATCTGCAATCACTGCCACTGGCTGATGAAATGCCCCAATCATATTTTTTCCGAGCGGATGATTGATACCCGTTTTACCGCCAACAGAAGAGTCGACTTGAGCAAGTAGCGTAGTGGGAACCTGGATAAAGCGAATGCCACGCATAAAGCTAGCAGCTGCAAATCCAGTCATGTCTCCGATGACGCCACCACCTAAAGCAAGCAACATTGTTTGACGATCAGCACCATGCTTTAACAACTCATCAAATATCAGTTGGAGATTTTTCCAATCTTTGTAAGATTCGCCATCAGGCAGGACGATAGTCCTCACGGACTTGCCCAGTTTTTCTAGAGTCTGGGTTAGGCGCTGAGCATATAAAGGCGCGACAGTAGTGTTGGTAACAATATAGAGCGAACTTGCTTTTTCACATGCGCTAAATAATTCGGCTTGATCAATTAAGTCTGTACCTATATGAATGGGGTAGCTGCGACTGCCGAGATCAACTTCAAGTGTTTTCATAAATATTTAAGCGGAGAGTTCAAGTTGCATGATTAAGGTATTGACCAATTGATTCACACTGGGCTTGCCAGTTTCAATGACATGATCGGCGATTTCTCGATACAGAGGATCTCGAATCGAATATAAATTTTCTAGAATTTTCTTGGCATCACCATTTTTTAGTAGGGGCCTACCTTCACCACCTCTGGTGCGATGAAATAACTCCATAGGATTGGCATGAAGATAAATCACTGTGCCACGTTCACTAAGCGCTTGGCGATTTTCGGAAAGTAGTACCGCGCCTCCACCGGTTGCTAACACTAGATCGTTCTCGGAGG
>CAIKGX010000186.1 GCA_903827075.1 uncultured beta proteobacterium
TCCAAAAATTCTTGAGCTTGGGTATATAGATTGCATTGCGCCAGGAAGCAATAAATAAAATGCTCGCAATCCCAGAAAAAATGATGGTGGTATTGGCAAGCGATAAGAAATATCTTGGGCTAAAGCTGACCAAAAAGAAGCCAAGACTCGACACCACCATTAGCACCAAAGCGATAGGCCAATATAAGTACTGCGGTTTGACCAATCTCAGATCTTGCCCTGCATAAGCCCCTAGGAAGATCATTAGAACAATCAAGCCATAGGGCAGATAAAATAGTTGGTTTAGTAATTCCATGGGTTTATTTCACTATAAGCTCTGAGAATAAGCAAATAGAGATTCCTCCCGATTGCTTGGCTTGATACATGGCCAAATCAGCACGATTCAATAAATTTCCATCATCTTTGGCATCATCTGGAAACACCGCAATGCCAATACTCACAGATATGTTCAGTTTGATGCCATGGTGATTGACTGGCAATGCTATTGCCTCTTGAATCTTTTTGGCAATTTCCAGGATGCCCTCAGTATCACCCACATGGTCTAGCAGAATGACAAACTCATCACCGCCGATACGCCCTACTGAATCAGAGCCCCTAATAGAGCCAAGCATCCGGTTACAGCACGCTTTGAGCACCTCGTCACCTACCGAATGTCCATGCTGATCATTGATATCCTTGAATCGATCTAAATCAATAAAGAGCAATGCAAAGCGGGTTTGATCTCGAGTCGACCTCAGAATAGCTTGCTCTAAACGATCTAAAAAGAGCGCTCGATTTGGTAACCCCGTCAGGGAATCGTGATGAGCCATATGACTGACTTGACTTAAAGAGCTTTTCAAGCGGCGATTAAGGCGGGCGATATAAAACACGACACCACCAATCATCAATAAGGCAATCAGCGATAAGACCAAAGAGCCATATAACCACCTAAAATCTTTTTTGGGATTGGGGTTGTACACAAATCCCTTGAGATCAAAATTGGCATTTAATGCTCCCGCCTCTTGATAAATCTCCACCGCATGCTGCCAGCGCCCCTCATTCATATAGCCTACTGACACGAGGTCCGACCGAATGAGTGGATTGATTTGCGCCATCTCGAACAAAATTTTCTCCGTCGACTCATTGGGAGCATATTTTTGCACTAGAGCAATTGCCTCTTGTGGGTGACTAAGAACATATTCCCAGCCCTGAATACTGGCCTCTCGAAAGCGGGCTACCCTCTCTGGAGCATTGTTGAGCATCTCCTTAGAGGTAAACAAATTATCGCCATACAGATCTATACCGTCTGAGCGTGGGCTGTAAATCTGGTATGCAAACCTGGCTTTTTTTAACTGATAAGGTTCATTGCTGATATACCCCGAAATAGCATCTACCGTCCCCCGCTTTAGCTCTTCAACGGTATTCATACCGGGGACCGAGCTCTTAATGCTGCTCTCTGAAATTTTTTCCCGTCTTAAATAGACTAAGAGCTCATCAGATAGGCGCCTTAATAGAATAGGTCTGCCCGATAGATCATGAATCGATTGATCCGGTTTAAATTGGCGGGCGATCAATACATAGGGGGAGTGCTGAAAGATAGCAGCTAAAACAACTACTGGGGCACCATCTTGCTTGGCTATCAACAGGCTCGTGGTGCCAGATCCAAACTGGGCTTTACCCGAAATGACTTCCTGCAATACATCTTGGCCAGGTTCCAAGGGCTTGATCTGCACATCGAGACCTGCAGCCTTGTAATAACCCAATTCCTGAGCGGCATAGTAGCCTGCAAATTGGTAGGCATGTGTCCATTTAAGCTGTAAGACGGTTTTTTCTGCGCCATAGACGGACATTCCCGAACCGCACAAACTTGCGAATAACAATAAGCTCAAGAAATGAAGGTGGCGCAAGTGAAATATTTCCCTTATGGATTTCAGGCTCAACTGACTCTGAAATCTGATTATTTGTTGTAATGGGTATTAATTTAATTGAAAGGCATATAAAACGGTCTAAAGAATTGCCTATTTTGACGAGAATAAGGCCTATTTAGCCTAATATAGTAGTTAACTACTATATGCTTAGTAATAATAAGAAGCTCTATAACTTATCTACTACATAAAAAAATAAAACCTATTAGAATGCGAACATGCTAATGGATATCAACACCAATCAAAAACTCATTCAGTTACTCGTCATTGATCCGCAACAAATTGCGCTGTGGGGAATACAGCAATTGGTCAATCTTGATGGTCGTTACACGATTAGTTCTACAGCCACAAATGCTGCAGAGGCATTAACAATGGCGGCTACATGCAAGCCCGATGTCATCATTCTTGAACCTGAATTAGATAATGAAGATGGTTTGGCATTAATTCCTCTTCTGCTTGAAAAAACCAAAGCTAAGATTATTGTTTATACCGGTAGTAAGAATCCCAAGCTATTAGATGAAGCAGTAGTCAGAGGTGCTCGGGGCATTATTAATAAGACCGAATCGACAGACACTTTATTAAAAGCGATCGAGAAGATACATCTAGGGGAGTTATGGCTAAACCGCAATGCCACTTCCCGAATCTTGATGCAAATTGCCCAAGCGAATTCCCCAATTGAGTTAAGTACAGAACAAAAGAAGCTTAAGACGCTCACAGTAAAAGAAGAAAAAGTTACCAGGGCAATTCAGATGTATTCTGAGAACACCCTCAAAGAAATCGCCGATAAACTGCATATTAGCGAACATACCCTGAGAAACCACTTAGCCTCTACCTATGACAAATTGGGGGTTCGTAATCGCTTAGAACTATATGTGTTCTGTGGAAAATACCAAAAGA
>CAIKGX010000187.1 GCA_903827075.1 uncultured beta proteobacterium
GCCAGTGAAGTGGCACTCCGTCTACGCGGCAAGCATAAACCTGAATACACCCCACACGTTGATACGGGCGACTTTATTGTTGTCATCAATTCTTCCAAGCTGCGTGTTACAGGCACAAAAGGCTTGAACAAAATTTATTACCGTCACAGCGGATACCCAGGCGGTATTAGCTCGACTAACTTCGACAAAATGCAAGATCGTTTCCCAGGTCGCGCTTTGGAGAAGGCTGTGAAGGGTATGTTGCCAAAAGGCCCACTAGGCTATGCCATGATTAAGAAATTAAAAGTCTATGGCGACGCCAATCATCCGCATGCGGCTCAACAGCCAAAAGCGTTAGAGATTTAAGGAAACCAAATGGCTATTAATTACGGAAATTGGAATTACGGTACTGGTCGTCGCAAGAGTTCTGTTGCACGCGTATTTATTAAATCTGGCAAAGGTGACATTACTGTTAACGGTAAGCCTATCGATGCGTATTTTGCTCGTGAGACATCACGCATGATCGCTCGTCAGCCTTTGGCTCTCACAGCCCACCTTACTACTTTTGATATCAAAGTAAACGTAAGCGGTGGCGGTGAAACTGGCCAAGCTGGTGCAGTACGTCACGGCGTCACTCGTGCATTGATGGATTACGACATCACTTTGAAGCCAGCACTGTCTAAAGCAGGTTTGGTTACTCGCGATGCTCGTGAAGTTGAGCGTAAAAAGGTTGGTCTGCACGGCGCGCGTCGTCGTAAGCAGTTCAGCAAGCGCTAATTTCTTTCAGTCGCTTAGTATTATTGAAAGGGTCGCGCAAGCGGCCCTTTTTGTTTCTACAATGAATGCAATTGTAATAATCAGGTATTAAGCTTCATTAAATAAGCAATTTTCTGGAATGTGGAGAATAAGATGATTAAGGTTGGCATCGTTGGCGGCACTGGATATACCGGAGTGGAATTGTTGCGTATATTGGCGCAGCATCCTGAGGTCAAAATCCAAGCAATCACTTCTCGGACAGAGGCAGGTATGCAGGTAGCTGAGATGTTTCCTTCTTTACGCGGTCGCATTGATCTGAAATTCTCAACGCCTGACGATGCAAAGTTAAATGAGTGTGATGCTGTTTTCTTTGCAACGCCGCACGGTGTTGCAATGGCACAAGCGAAAGAATTGTTAGCGGCTGGCGTCAAGGTGTTGGATTTGGCGGCCGACTTTCGCTTAAAGGATATTCAAGAATTTACGAAGTGGTACGGCATGGAACATAGCTGCCCAGATATTTTGGCGCAAGCGGTTTATGGTTTGCCAGAGATTAACCGCGAGGCAATTAAAAAAGCGCGCGTAGTTGGTTTGGCTGGCTGTTATCCAACCTCTGTGCAATTAGGTCTTGCACCTTTATTGTCACCAAAGTCTACTGGCGGTAAACAGTTGATTGATGGCACCCATATTATTTCTGATTCGAAGTCAGGAACTTCTGGCGCTGGACGTAAAGCAGAGATTGGCACTTTGCACTCAGAATCTAGTGATAACTTCAAAGCATATGGGGTTAAAGGCCATCGGCATTTGCCAGAAATTGTTCAAGGCTTAAAAGCTATCGCTGGTCACGATCAAATTGGCCTGACTTTTGTACCGCACCTTACACCCATGGTGAGAGGGATACATTCAACTTTATATGTACGGCTAACTGAAGCGGGCATGGCTGTGGATTATCAAAAGCTCTATGAAGATTTCTATAAAGATGAGCCATTTGTGGATGTAATGCCTGCTGGCAGCCATCCAGAGACGCGTTCTGTAAGAGGTAGTAATGGTTTGCGTATTGCTATCCACCGTCCTGGTAATGGAGATACTCTCGTGATTTTGGTGGTAGAGGACAATTTGGTAAAGGGCGCCTCTGGGCAGGGTGTACAGTGTATGAACCTCATGTTTGGCTTGCCTGAGACGATGGGGCTTACTCAGATTGCGGTATCGCCTTAATGCTGGCCTGAGAGCAAATAAAGACCCTTGTGCAAGCTAGGCATTAAAAGCCTAAAATAGATCCATTGCCTTTTGATTTAGGAGTGAACCATGACCGAATTAGCTACTCAAGCAGTCCAAGATTTAGCAGAGCCACCAACCCCGTTGGTGTTTACGGATAGCGCTGCCGCTAAGGTTGCTGATCTGATTGCTGAAGAGGGCAACCCAGAACTCAAGTTACGCGTATTTGTTCAAGGCGGTGGTTGTTCAGGATTTCAGTATGGCTTCACATTTGATGATGCTGTGAATGAGGATGACACTCTTTTTGAAAAGAATGGCGTTACTTTGTTGGTGGATTCAATGAGCTTCCAATATTTAGTTGGCGCTGAGATTGATTACAAAGAAGACATCAATGGCTCACAGTTTGTGATTAAGAATCCCAACGCCCAGACAACCTGTGGTTGTGGATCTTCTTTCTCAGCTTAAGCTGGATAGCAAGCACCTAGGATTCTAGGACCCTTCGCTCCCGTAACGGCCGGCAAATTTGCTGGCCGTTTTTCTTTATGAGCCCATGCAAGCCAAGCAAAAGC
>CAIKGX010000188.1 GCA_903827075.1 uncultured beta proteobacterium
TATATCCTTGAGATAAAAATGTTTTATTGCCAAAAGTAAACTCATCAATACTGGTTTGATCGTTATCATTGTGAGTTTTTGTTCCACAACTTGGCAACGGCCCTTTGCCCTTTGGGAAAACGTCCCAGTAGGGCTTTCCTAGCGCTTCGCTTTCCGTAACACCAGCCTCACGGTAATACGCTAAGTTAGCAAATACCAATCGAAATTGAGAATCATGAAAAAAGGCTGGGTTATCCATTTTTTCAAATATCTGCAAGAAGCTGCTGGGATTAATTTTCAATTTGACTTATTTGGAGCTTGATTAACTGTTATTTTAATATCATATTATAAAAAATTATGATTATGAATCTTACAAATAAAATAGATCGTCTCTTAATGGCCGTTCTCCGCCATCCAAATACCACCAATTGCCCAGTTTTGAGCGTCTGCAAGCCCCTATATTAGATAGAAATAGACTGATCAAATCTGCATCGTTATTTGACCTCTTGGGCAAACTCAATGCGATTTCGGCCAGCCTCCTTAGCCCGATACATCGCTTTATCAGCATGATCTAAAATCTCATCTCCTGATCCAACATTCCCATCAAATAAAATCACGCCAATGCTGGCGGTGCAATGGTGCTCCACTGTCTGCGTTTGCTGGTGATCGTCCTTCAATTGAAGGATATAGGGCTGGGCTAAAGACAGACGAATTTCTTCAGCAATCGCCAAAGCATACGTTTTAGCCATTACCTGATCTTGCTTGAGTTCTGTAATGAGGACAACGAATTCATCACCACCAAGACGAGCTACGGTATCGACCAGCCTTACGCTGCTGTTCAGACGGTTTGCCACCTCGATTAAAACGAGATCGCCAGCATAATGTCCGTAGAGATCATTTACAGGCTTGAAGTTATCCAAGTCAATAAAAAGTAGCGCCCCATGGCAAGTACTTCGATGATTTGCAGCTAGGGTGAAAGCCAAGCGATCCTGCAATAAGAGTCGATTGGCTAATTTAGTTAAGGCATCGTGTAGGGATAGTTGCAGAATTTCTTCGTGTTGAATCTCACTTTGTTTGATTTGAAAGGCAAGCTCTTCATTTAATATGACTAATTCAGCAGCACGCTTAGCTTTTTCTTCGTCTGCTATGACGAGCTCCGCTACTCGATTTGCTTTCTCTTCGTTCTGAAAAGCGAGCTCTTTATTGGCGTTTACTAACTCTACTGATTGCTTGACCCTCTCCTCTATTTGATGGCTGAGCTCTTTATTGACGGCGATGAGCTCAATAGCCAGACGCTTGGTGGCAATAATCGAATGAGCCGCCTCTCTAGCTTGCTCTGCGACCTTAAGAGCCAGCTCTTTATTAGCAGAAGAAAGCTTATTCAATTCCACATTTAGAGAGGCTTGAACTTCAATTGAATTTTCCATGGCTACCTATAAAAAAGTGAGGTTTTTGGCACTTTATTATTTTTTACAAAGAAAATCAATACCCTAAAAAGGAAAGATAATTTCTTCCATCACGTAGCGATAAAAGTAGTTGGGGCCCAAAAAACCAGCCGATTTTCCATAACCAGCCCGAGTCTTAAAGTAGTAATCATTTGATGCCACAGGGCTGGTTACAGCTAATTCATAAAGCTGAGTAGTGGTACTTGGATCTTGATTAACGGTTTGCCGACCAACACCTGCCGTACCACTGAGCATCCATCCCGCAATTCTTTTTCTTGCGCCAAATGCAATCATGGTTTCACTGTATTCACTTGGGTTGAAATAGTTGTTCACGACATTAGTATTAGTGTCACGATATTGACGATAACGCAACTGTGCAGTCAATCCGTATTCAGGAATCAAGTCATAAATCAACTTTGCTCTAACGGTTGGTCTTGTATTGGTATCTGAAAAATACATATTTCCAGCCATCACAATTGCTGTTAATCGATCCAGAACTTGTTGCTCAATGCTGGCACCGCCAAATGTATAGTAGATGCCATTATTTAGCGCATTCTGCGTCTCAACGCGGTCACGGCTTACAAATACTTCTGCCTTAGTAGAGTCCGTTAGTCGGAAACCGTAATTACTGTCGGTCGTCAATAACTTGTAACCATTTTGCAGGTTATAACCTAAGCTCAAGTTATAACCAAGAGCCGTCCTGGGATTAATCGCTTTTGTTAACAGGGTATACACCTCAGCAGAAGAGTCCCATCCACTTTGGGTAAAGTAATTATGTTGATAGCTTATGCCGGTATATTTTACGCCGTGCTCATATAAAGGCATGTATCCAGCATTGTATTTATAGGTTGAGAAACCCTCGCTATCAGAAGCGATATAAGCATTGGGAGCGGATATAGCTTGCTTAGTAGACGACACCTCTTGGGCTTGCGCAAAGGAACAGCAAATAAAAGATAGCAGCATTGCTTGAGAAATATTGGAGGCGTAGCTCATTTGGTGCCCCATGATTTACGAAGATTGAACAATTCAGAAAAATAGCCATACACACAGGCTGGTTGCAAAATAAATCCATAA
>CAIKGX010000189.1 GCA_903827075.1 uncultured beta proteobacterium
TGTACGCGCTTTGCTGCAATAGTGCCAATGATGGCGCCTGCCACAATTGCACCAATGATCAGTGAGTAGACCGGTTTGAATTCGGGAATCAAGAAGGTGGTAACTACTGCAAGTAGCATGCCGATCATGCCAAATGTATTGCCTTGGCGTGATGTGGTTGGCGAGGACAAGCCACGCAATGCGAGGATGAACAGCACCGAAGAAATGAGATAAGAAATCGCTGTGATATTTAACATGAGTGTGGTCTCTGTATAGGTCTTTTTCTAGTTTTATTTAGTTCCAGTCGCATCAGCCTTGGGAGCTTTTTTCTTGAACATCTCAAGCATGCGACGAGTGACCATAAAGCCACCAAAAATATTGATTGATGCTAAGAACACCGCAACAGCACCGATGATGCTGGTGAGCGTGATTTCATCTCCACCAATGACTTCTGTTTGCAACAGTGCACCAACAATGATGATCCCTGAAATAGCGTTAGTAACCGCCATCAGTGGGGTATGCAATGCAGGTGTGACATTCCAAACGACGTGATAACCAACAAAGATGGCCAATACAAAAACAGTAATGTTTTGGACGGTGAGGATGCTTTGAAAAGCCGCGAGATCCATGATGTTTCCTTTGAATATTTTTTCTATTGGTTTTTACGGACGGCTTGGCCATCACGACACATTAAGCAGGCGGTAACGATGTCATCATCAGTCGGGATGACTAACTTCGCCTCTGCATCCACTATCAGCTTCATAAAGTCGAGTAAGTTACGTGCATACAGAGCAGATGCATCTGCCGCAACCATGCTTGCTAGATTGGTGTAACCCACAATCTTCACACCATTCACTTCAACGATTTTATCTGCTTGAGTCAGTGGACAGTTGCCAGAACCGTTATCACCGCGACCAGCAGCTAAGTCAATCACGATGGATCCTGGTTTCATCTTGGTAACAGTATCGCTATGCAAGAGGACTGGTGGTTTACGGCCTGGAATTAAAGCAGTCGTAATAACAATGTCAGCTTGCTGGGCACGTTCAGAGACCAAAGCTGCTTGGCGTTTCATCCAGGCCTCAGGCATGGGGCGGGCATACCCACCAACACCTTGAGCGATTTCTCGTTCTTCATCGGACTCAAATGGAACATCTACAAACTTGCCGCCTAGCGACTCGATTTGTTCTTTTACGGCTGGTCGTACGTCAGAAGCTTCAATCACAGCACCCAAACGCTTAGCGGTTGCAATCGCTTGCAATCCAGCAACCCCAACACCCAGGATCAGGACGCGTGCAGCTTTAACGGTTCCCGCAGCCGTCATCAACATCGGCATGAATCGTTGATATTCATTTGCGGCCACCATGACTGCTTTGTAGCCCGCAATATTGGCTTGGGAAGAAAGCACATCCATACTTTGTGCGCGAGTAGTTCTTGGTGCGGCCTCAAGAGAGAAGGCAGTAATACCTTGGACGGCCATCGCTTCAATATTGTGTTGATCAAATGGATCGAGCATGCCAATTAACACGCTGCCAGATTTAATCTGTTTAAGCTCATCTGTTTCTGGTGAACGTACTTTCAGTACGATTTCTGCGCCAAATGCATCAGCTGCGCTACCGATGCTGGCACCAACAGCTTCATAGGCGGAATCTGGTTGACTGGCCTTAACGCCAGCATCTTTTTGGATGATGATCTGATGACCTTGCCCAATGAGTTTTTTGACGGTTTCTGGGGTGGCGGCTACCCGAGTTTCCCCGAGCCTAGTTTCCAGTGGCACTCCTATGCGCATGGCAAGTCTCCAAATGCTAATTATTAGAAAAATCTATTTTAGGTATATATGCGCAATAACGTATATATACATACCCTTATACACATCATCTTCTGTCTATCTCAATTCTGAGCGACTTTTAATGAAGACTTCTACAATAAGGTTTTCAGCTTATATTGAATTCTCGCATTTTTTGATGATCCCGCTCAATTCTTCCCTAATCACCCCTACAAAGCCCACTAAAGTTGTGGTTGGTATGTCAGGAGGGGTGGACTCGTCTGTTGCAGCCTGGATGCTAAAACAGCAGGGTTATGAGGTGATTGGCCTTTTCATGAAAAACTGGGAAGACGACGATAGCGACGAGTATTGCTCTGCGCGCCAAGATTGGCTCGATGTTGTCTCGGTTGCCGATCTCATTGGGATTGATGTGGAGGCGGTTAATTTTGCTGCTGAGTACCGCGAGCGTGTTTTTGCGGAATTTCTTCGTGAATATGCTGCCGGACGAACCCCTAATCCAGACGTATTGTGCAATGCGGAAATTAAGTTCAAGGCATTTTTGGATCATGCGATGAGTTTGGGTGCTGATGCTATTGCTACTGGTCACTATGCGCGTGTCAGGCATCAGAGTGGAAGGGTGCAATTATTAAAGGCGGTGGACGCGAGTAAAGATCAAAGTTACTTTTTGCATCGCTTAACTCAGAGTCAGTTAGCCAATGTTCTATTTCCTTTGGGGGAAATTGCTAAAACAGAAGTACGAAAAATTGCTGAGCAAATTGGACTACATAACGCTCGTAAAAAAGATTCCACAGGTATTTGTTTTATTGGAGAGCGTCCTTTCCGTGAGTTTCTTAATCGCTACTTACCTCGTACCCCTGGACCGATCAAAACCCCTGAAGGCAAGACCGTAGGAGAGCATATGGGCCTCGCTTTCTTTACCTTGGGGCAACGCAAAGGAATTGGTATTGGCGGTAGTCAGGATGGCAATGGAGATGCTTGGTATGTAGCGCGTAAAGATATGGCAAATAACACTTTATATGTGGCGCAAGGCCACGAACATCCATGGCTATTGGCCGAGCAGCTTACTGCAATCGACGCTAGTTGGGTTGATGGCGCCGCACCAGCACCTGGGAAGTACTCCGCCAAAACTCGCTATCGTCAAACGGATGCAGCGTGTGAGATGGCTGCTGGATCAGAAGGTCCCCTGGACTTTCAACTAACTTTCCCAGAAGCGCAATGGGCAGTCACTCCAGGCCAGTCTGCCGTTGTATACGATGGCGATGTTTGCTTGGGCGGTGGAATTATTTCCGCTTAAGCATGTAGCGCTTCAGCCCGCCTTAAGCTACTGGTGGAACTGTTTCTGCAAAAGAAGGTCTTTGCATCAACTTTTGATACAAAGCATCTAGATTAGGATGTTGCGCTTGCCACTGAATGGTAGGGAAGCGGAACAATAAATACCCCAGCGCACATCCCACTGCAATATCAGCCAAAGTCAGTTGATTGCTATGACACCACGTGTTTTCACCAAGCTCACTCGACATTTGCTGTAAAGCGGCATCAATTTTTGACATTTGGCGTTCAATCCAGGCCGGGCTGTGTTGTTCTGTAGGGCGCCAAGTCGCTTCTAGGCGAGCCAAAATGCCTGCATCCATTACTCCGTCAGCCAAGGCCTCCCAAGTCTTTACAGCGGCTCGCTCGCGGCCACCGGAGGGAATGAGTTGGGCAACGGGGCTCAAGGTATCCGCATATTCGGCAATTACCCGAGAGTCGTAAATAGCACCGCCATCATCCAAGAGTAGGCATGGAATCTTGCCTAAAGGGTTATTCATGGCAATTTTGGTGTCTGCAGCCCATACATTCTCTAATTCGAGGTCTACGTCTACCTTTTTTTCTGAGAAAACAATGCGCACTTTGCGTACGTAGGGGCTAGTAAGGGATCCGATAAGTTTCATAGGGTGAAGTATAGCTATCCTGTAGAAGGTAGGTTGGACCTCATAACGCATTAAAATCAGGTTTTATTGACATATTTAATGTAAAGGCAATATCCGTGAGCCAGCCGCTGTCAACCCTTAATGCCCTTTCCCCTTTAGACGGCCGTTACGCTGGAAAATTGGATGCCCTCAGGCCTTGGTTATCCGAAGCGGCATTTATGCGCCAACGGGTTTTTGTAGAGATTCATTGGCTCTTGGCTTTGGTTAATGCTGGGCTACCTGACGTTCCAAAAATCAGTGCCGCTGATGAAGCCTTTCTCCTGTCATTGCCAGCAAGCTTTTCTGATGTAGATGCACAGCGTATTAAGGATATTGAAGCCGTAACCAACCATGACGTTAAAGCGGTTGAGTACTTCTTAAAAGAAAAAGTATCTGGTCGACCAGACTTATTAAAAGCAAGCGAGTTTATTCACTTTGCCTGTACCTCTGAAGATATCAACAACACTTCGCATGGCTTGATGCTACGCGGTGCGCGCGATGAAGTTTTATTGCCACAACTGCGAAAAGTGTTATCTGTCCTCACTGATTTAGCTATTGAAAATGCAAGAGTTCCTTTACTTTCCCGTACACACGGTCAGCCGGCATCCCCAAGTACTTTAGGCAAAGAACTCGCCAATATTGCCAAGCGTTTAGAGTGCGCTATTGAGGCCATTGCCTCCGCTCCACTCTTAGGAAAAATGAATGGAGCAGTAGGTAACTACAACGCGCATATTTCTGCTTATCCTGATTTTGATTGGGAAAACTTTTCAAAAAATGTGGTGGAGCAGCGCCTTGGCTTGACCTTCAATCCCTACACCATTCAGATTGAGCCGCATGATGGTATGGCTCAACTGTTTGATGCGATTGCTCGCGCTAATACTATTCTCTTGGATATGGATCGGGACTTTTGGTCCTATATTTCTATTGGTTACTTTAAGCAACGCACCAAGGCTGGTGAAATTGGCTCTTCTACGATGCCCCATAAAGTCAATCCCATTGATTTTGAAAACTCCGAAGGCAATTTGGGTGTGGCCAATGCCTTGCTTCGTCACCTCGCGGAAAAATTGCCAATTTCTCGTTGGCAGCGTGACCTCACAGACTCCACAGTTTTGCGTAACCTAGGCCCAGCATTTGGTCACAGCGTATTGGCCTATGACAGTGCCTTACGTGGATTAAGTAAGTTAGAAGTAAATCATGCTGCCATTGCAGCAGATCTAGATGAGTGCTGGGAAGTATTGGCTGAACCAGTGCAAACGGTCATGCGTCGCTATGGCATTGAGAATCCCTATGAGCAACTCAAGGAGCTCACGCGCGGTAAAGGAATTAATAAAACTGACCTGCAAACATTCATCAAAACACTTTCTATTCCTGAGGATGCAAAAGCACGTTTACTAGAAATGACGCCATCTTCGTATTTAGGCAAGGCGGTTGAATTGACCGAACGACTCAAAAAGTGAGCTTGACTACCAATTCAGAATACGGGGCGCGGCCTCGGTTCTGGTTTGCCGTATATCAATTGCTGTGGCATCTATTGTTGCCATTAGCATTTATTCGTCTTGCTTGGCGGGCTCGTCACTCTATTCAATATTTAACTTACCTTCCTGAGCGTTTGGGTTATGGCTATAGCAAACCGATCAAGCAGGGTGTGATTTGGATTCATGCAGTGTCAGTAGGCGAGACCCGTGCTGCACAACCTCTCATCCAGGCCTACCTTGCTCGTGGAGAATCCATCTTGCTGACCCATATGACCCTCAACGGGCGTCGTACCGGAGCTGCATTATTCGCAAAAGCGATTGCGGCTGGGCAAATTCAACAGGTCTATTTACCATATGATCTCTGTTGGTCTGTTGCGAATTTCATTCGTATCTTTAAACCGAAACTCGGTTTGTTTATGGAAACCGAAGCATGGCCTACAGTCGTGTTTTACTGCGCTCAAATTGGGATGCCATTATTTTTAGTCAACGCTCGTTTATCCGAGAGAAGCGCTCGTCGGGTGAATCGTTTTGGTAAAGCAGGCCGAGCATTATTTCAAGCTTTTACAGGAATCTTGGCACAAACTGAGTTTGATGCGCAGCGTTATCGCAGTCTAGGCGTACGAAATATTGAGATTGTGGGCAATTTAAAGTTTGATGTGCCGCTTGATCCGGAGTTGGTGAAGCAAGGCATGGCATGGCGGAAAGACTTGCATGTCAATCAGCGCACCATGGTTTGTGCTGCCAGCACGCGCGATGGTGAAGAGCTCATCATTCTCAAAGCCTGGAAAAATCTGCTCCTCAGTCATTCCTTTGAGGTGCCACCATTGCTTTGTTTGGTACCCAGACATCCCGAGCGTTTTTCAGACGTAGCAGATCAAATACACGGGGCGGGTTTTCAGTTTCGACGCCGTTCTGAGTGGAGTGGCATTCCCCAAATCACATCAGATTTAGAGGTGATTTTAGGCGATTCTATGGGCGAGATGCCAATGTATTACAGTGCCGCAAACTTGGTTGTTATGGGCGGTAGTCTCTTGCCATTTGGAGGTCAAAACTTGATTGAAGCTTGTGCGGCAGGGTGTCCTGTATTGCTGGGTGAGCATACCTATAACTTTCAACAGGCTGCATTAGACGCTTTAGAGGCTGGGGCTGCTAAAAGAATTACGGGTGATCTGATTCTAGGTGAGCCTATTGCTCTAATGGAGTCTTTAAAGTCGTTGTTATTGAATACTGCGGAGCTAGAAAAAATGTCGGATGCAGCAAAGGTGTATTCACTTGAGCATCAAGGCGCAACTCGGAAAATATTAGCAGCCTTAGAGCATCAAAACTTCAGCCTGAGTTCATCAGACTGAAGGTGTTTTATTAAGTGCTAAACCTGCGCCCCAAAGTTGGGATCATCATTGCGCGTAGGATCTTCTGGCTTACGCTCACCTTTAATTAAATCTTCTCGTGTCACGCCAAGCCACATTGCTAAAGCTGCTGCTACGAATACAGAAGAGTAAATACCGAACAAAATGCCGATGGTCAGAGCTAGCGCGAAGTAGAAGAGGGTGGGACCACCAAATACCAGCATTGCCAACACCATCATCTCAGTACTGCCATGGGTAATTACAGTGCGACTGATAGTGCTGGTAATCGCGTTATCAATGATTTCACGGGTATTCATCTTGCGGTATTTACGGAAGTTTTCCCGTATACGGTCAAAGATCACAACCGATTCATTGACTGAGTAACCCAGTACCGCAAGCACAGCCGCCAATACTGAGAGGGAGAATTCCCATTGGAAGAAGGCGAAGAAGCCCAGAATAATCACCACATCATGTAAATTCGCGATGATGCCAGCAAGTGCAAATTTCCACTCGAAACGGAATGAGAGATAGACCACAATGCCAATAATCACAAAGATCAAGGCTTTCAATCCATCCAAGGCCAATTCTTGACCTACTTGCGGACCTACGAATTCAACACGCTGAAGCTTGACTCCAGAAGTATCTGGATCAAGCGCTTTCATGACAGCAGCGCTTTGATCTGCAGAGGAAATCATTTTCCCTTCGGCATCCCGCTGTAAAGGCAGGCGAATCATCACATCGCGTGAGCTACCGAAGTTCTGAATCTGGGTATCTGCGTAACCCAATTTCTCCACATTGGCCCTGATGGATTCTAGGGGGGCGGTTTGTGGATAAGTCACTTCCATTACCGTGCCACCAGTAAATTCAATAGAGAGGTGTAGACCGTTATGCCAAAGGAAGAAAACAGCAGCTAGAAAAGTAATTAATGAAATTGCATTCAGCGCCAAAGCATGGCGCATAAAGGGAATGTCTTTTTTGATTCGGAAAAATTCCATGGCTTATTTCTCCTGTGGACGCCAGACTTGGCCAATAGCGAGTTTTTGAACCTTCTTGTGTCTGCCGTACCAGAGGTTAACGAGGCCACGTGAAAAGAAGACGGCCGAGAACATTGAAGTGAGAATACCGAGGCAATGCACTACCGCAAAGCCTTTGATTGGACCAGAGCCAAATGCTAACAGAGCGAGACCCGCAATTAATGTGGTTACGTTTGAATCCAGAATGGTTGCCCATGCTTTATCAAAGCCCACTGCAATTGCTGTTTGAGGGGCCGCACCATTACGTAACTCTTCACGAATCCGCTCATTGATCAATACGTTCGAATCAATCGCCATACCCAATGCCAGTGCCATCGCAGCAATACCAGGCAGAGTGAGGGTTGCTTGAAGCATCGATAAGACAGATATCAGTAATAGTAAATTCACAGCCAAAGCAATTACTGAGAAAGTACCAAACAAGAGGTAGTAAGCCATCATGAAGACGGCAATTGCTGCAAATCCGATGATGAGTGATTTAAAGCCTTTTTCAATATTTTCAGCGCCCAAGCTTGGTCCAATGGTACGTTCTTCAATGATTTCCATTGGCGCCGCCAATGAACCGGCACGCAATAAGAGCGCTAAATCATTTGCACTTTCAGTGGTGGGTTGGCCGGTAATCTGAAACTTAGAACCAAACTCACCCTGAATGGTGGCAATAGTTAATACTTCACCCTTGCCTTTTTCAAACAGAATCATGCCCATGGGTTTGCCAATGTTTTCGCGAGTCACTTCTTGCATCACGCGACCACCAGCAGCGTCCAAAGAAATATTGACTGAAGGGCGTTGATTTTGATCAAACCCAGCGCTGGCATCTGTAATTCGATCACCACTAAAGATTACAGATTTCTTAAATACGCCCATGCGATTTTCACCAAAACGGAAAACATCTGTTCCAGGGGGAGGTGTTTCACCGATGGCGATAGTAGAAACGATGGGATCAGCCAATCTAGATTCCAAAGTAGCAGTACGACCAATAATGTCTTTTGCACGTGCGGTATCTTGAACGCCAGGTAACTGCACAACGATGCGTTCTGCACCTTGCTGCTGAATCACTGGTTCTTTAACGGCCAATTCATTTACGCGCTTGTTCAAGGTGATGATGTTTTGTTTAACGGCGTTATCTTGGATTTCTTTTAAAGCAGTCGGTTTGAATTCGCCAACCAGTTTTGGCGACAAGCCAGTAGGTTTTACTTGCCAAACAAGTTCAGGCTGACTAGCCATTAAGATGGCACGCGCTTTTTCAGCATCCTCAAGACTGCCAAAATTCACGGTAATACTATCTTGTCCGCGTTCAATACCTTGCTGACGGACTGACTTATCACGCAGTTGACTGCGTATATCTCCAGCCAAGGAAGTTACTTTCTTTTGCACTGCCCCCTTCATGTCTACTTGCAAGAGGAAGTAGACGCCACCACGCAGATCAAGACCAAGCGGCATGGGCAATGCATTGATGGCATTGAGCCATCCAGGCGTATTGGAAAGGAGGTTTAATGCAACTGTGAAATTAGGATCGTTTTGATCGGCATTCAATTTTTGCTGCAAGAGATCGCGAGCACGCAATTGAATATCCGTATTGTTAAAACGAATTTTGATGGATCCTACTTGTCCTGTGGACTCAAAGAAAATGCCAGTGCTCGTAATATTGTCATCAGCCAGAATTTTTTCAACACGAGACTGGGTCGCCAAATCAACCTTGATGGTTGGTTTGGCGGACGAGACTTGAACCGCTGGCGCCTCACCGTAAAAATTCGGTAATGAATACAGTCCCCCGATCAGTAATGCAACCAGGATGACAATGTATTTCCAGAGAGGATAGCGGTTCATATTGAGATACTTTTAGTAAGACGTATTAAGCAGATGAATCAAGCAGACTTCAGTGTGCCTTTTGGCAATACAGTGGTGATGGCCGCTTTTTGCATTTGCACTTCAGTACCAGCAGAAATTTCAACCGTAACCACTTGATCTTTCAAGGCGGTGACTTTGCCCATAATGCCGCCACTTGTAACCACTTCATCACCAACGCCTAAAGACTCAAGCATTGCTTTAGTTTCTTTTTGACGCTTCATTTGTGGGCGAATCATGATGAAATACAAAACAGCAAACATCAAAATTAGGGGGAGGAAGCTCATTAAGCCGCCTGAATCTGAACCCGCGGCTGGAGCCTGGGCAAAAGCATTACTAATCCACATACAAAACCTCCGTTAATTACGAATTGGAAACTGCTTGCGTTTTCGGCTATTAAAGCGAAGCCGTAAACCCGCAATTCTAAACTGTGTGGGGCTTTGGGGGTGATTTAGCGGCGCCTATTCCCCTGAGGGGCTATTAATCCTGTCCGGGCTCTACCCCGCGCTGGCGATTGCTACGAAATTCCTCGCGATAAGCGCTAAAACGATCCTTACTTAAGGATTCCCGAACCTCTTCCATTAGCTGTAGATAGTAGGAGAGATTGTGGATGGTATTGAGCTGGGAGCCAAGGATCTCATTGGCCTTCTGGAGATGGTTTAAATAGGACCTGGTGAAGTTTTGGCAGGTGTAGCAGGCACAAGTGGGGTCAACGGGGCGATCATCGTCCTTATAGCCTGCATTGCGTAGCTTGAGGTCGCCAAAGCGGGTAAAGAGCCAGCCATTACGGGCATTACGGGTAGGCATAACGCAATCGAACATATCGATTCCCAGGCTGACGCCCAATATCAAGTCTTCGGGGGTGCCAACACCCATCAGGTAGTGCGGCATATGCTCAGGTAGCTTGGGGGCTGTGAAATTAAGAATGCGCTCAAACTCTGGCTTGGGCTCTCCTACAGAGAGGCCGCCAATAGCGATACCATCAAATCCCTGCTGGCTGACGGCATCTAGAGAAAATTCCCGTAAATTCTCAAACATTCCGCCTTGGACGATGCCAAAAAGACCATTACCTGTTTCGAGTTCCCGAAAGCGCTTTAAGGACCGGTCGCCCCAACGCAAAGACATTTCAAGAGATGCCCGGACCGTTTTTTCTGAGGTAGCTTGACCTTTGACTTCATAGGGAGTGCATTCATCAAATTGCATCGCAATGTCACTATTGAGAATCGCTTGGATCTCCATCGATACTTCTGGAGACATAAATAATTTATCACCATTGATGGGGGAGGCAAAGGTAACACCTTCTTCAGAGATTTTCCGCAAAGCACCCAAGCTAAATACTTGAAAGCCGCCAGAGTCAGTCAAGATTGGTTTATCCCAAGCCATGAAGCGATGTAGACCACCATGTTTCTTAACGACGTCTAATCCAGGTCTTAGCCATAGGTGAAAAGTATTTCCCAGAATAATTTGGGCTTTAGCTTCATTGAGATCACGGGGTGTCATGGCTTTGACAGTGCCATAGGTTCCCACTGGCATGAAGATCGGGGTTTGCACGCTACCGTGTGGAAGATCCAGTTGACCTAGGCGTGCAGGGCTCGCAGAGTCACGCGCCAAAATATTGAAGTGAACAGGCTTGGTCATGGGTTGGTACTCTCGAGTCGGCTTAAGAACATCGCATCACCGTAACTGAAGAAGCGATACTCATTTTGAATGGCATGTTGGTAGGTATTGCGGATATTGTCCATGCCCGCAAAGGCGCTCACTAACATGAGTAAGGTAGATTTTGGCAGATGAAAATTGGTTAACAAGCAATCGACGATTTTGAATGTGTAGCCAGGAGTAATAAACAGGTTGGTTTCACCACTGGCTTGAAGGCTCTGAGCCTGACTCTCTAGGGCTCGCAGGCTAGTAGTGCCTACCGCAATGACTCTACCACCTTGTTGCTTGGTCTCCTCTATTGCCTTAAGCGTCGCCTCTGGGACTGAAAACCACTCATAGTGCATTTTGTGCTTACTAAGATCTTCTTCTCTCACTGGAGTAAAGGTTCCAGCGCCTACATGTAGAGTGATGGCGACTTGCTTGACGCCTAATTTTTTGAGTTCTTCAAGAATGGCCCTATCAAAGTGAAGGCCTGCAGTTGGAGCAGCAACTGCCCCAGGATTTTTGGCAACCACTGTTTGATAGCGAGTAGCATCTTCTTCATCGGGTTGATGTTCGATATACGGTGGAAGTGGAAGCTCGCCAAAACGCTCTAAGAGGGAGAGTACATTTTCTGGGAATCGCACTTCATAGAATCGGCCATCGTGCCCAATCATCTCTACGGGAATTGTTTCACCAGCTTTGTTATAAATATGGACAATACTTCCAGTCTTGGGCACTTTTGAGGCTCTAATCTGTACCCAGGCTTGCTGATCTCCACTGATACGCTCGATGAGGAGCTCAACGTTGCCACCGGTCTCCTTTTTGCCATGTAGTCGCGCTGGAATCACTTTGGTGTCATTAAAGACTAATAAATCCCCTGACTTAATAAGGTCAAGAATGTCGCGAAATTGGCGGTCTACGAATTGGACGGCATTCAGCCCTGTTGCCTTGACCTCTAAGAGGCGGCTATCGGTTCTATTACCCAGGGGGTGCTGGGCGATTAGATTGGGCGGAAGGTCGTAATTGAAGTCGGAGAGTTGCATAGCATTACCATCAGGTATTGGATTTTAACGATGACGACTAAGCGACCACCAACACTACTAGAAAAGATGGGTTTAAACAGCCCCATGGCGCTGGCTTTGCACCTGCCATCCCGTTATGAGGACGAAACCGAGCTCTTTACTATTGAGGAGGCTATGGGCTTAGGCGCATTCAATGCCATTCAGACTCAAGGTGTGGTCATCAAAAATCAGGTGCTATTTCGCCCTAGAAGGCAGATGTTGGTCACTATTGAGGATGACACAGCTTCTCTACAGCTGCGCTTCCTCAATTTTTATCCTAGCCAACAGAAACAAATGGCAGTTGGCACCCATGTCAGAGTGCGTGGAGAGGTTCGGGAGGGGTATTTGGGTCCAGAGATGGTTCACCCAGTCGTTCGCGCACTTACGCCCGATGCACCCTTGTCCACTAGTTTGACCCCGGTCTACCCAGCTAGCGCTGGTATTTCACAAGCCATTATTCGCAAAGCTGTGAATCAGGCCTTGCGTGATCCCAGCCTCAAAGAGAGTTTGGCAGAATTTTTGCCAGCCAAACTCATGGCCCAAATCTTGCCAAGCAATGATTGGCCTCAGTTACAAGATGCCATTACTTACTTACATCAACCACCAGCAGATGCGGATACGCAGGCATTGTTACAGCGGACTCATCCTGCGTGGAGGCGAGTGCAGTTTGAGGAATTGCTTGCACAGCAAATTTCTTTAAAGCGAGCGCATGCCATTCGTAGACAAAGACAGGCCCCCGACTTTAAGCAAAGAGGGGCATCCGGCGTTGAAGAGGGCTTGCTCAAGGTATTACCGTTTCAGTTAACCGGAGCTCAAAAGCGAGTATGGAAAGAAATCGGCAATGACTTAAGCCAATCTTTTCCAATGAA
>CAIKGX010000190.1 GCA_903827075.1 uncultured beta proteobacterium
ACAATTCCGGTCGCCATGCGAACTCCATTACATAAACTTAAAACAACCGTGATGAGGGTGAATACTTTTTAATCAGTCTCGCTCTACAACACGCCTAAATATAGGACTTCAAAAAACGCCTATTCCCTGATTGTTTGCCCTTTATGGTGGGGTGTCAAGGGGTTCAGCGCATATAGTTGTTCTTAAACACCCCTTTTTTTATCGAAAATTGCCCCAATATGAGTTAAATAGCACTTTCTTGGGTGTTTTTCTAAAAAATGACCAAGAGAGTGCAGTTTATTTATCTGTGTTTAGAATGTTTCTCATGAGTCGCACAACGAAAAATCCAACGGTTGGTAACCCAAACAACCCCCACATTGAAGACACTATCCTTCTCGAAAAGCAGGCCGAGAAGGTTAAGGCACCTTCGATGTATAAAGTTTTACTATTGAATGACGATTACACGCCGATGGAATTTGTCGTAATGGTAATTCAAGAGTATTTTAATAAGGATCATGAGTCAGCTACACGGATCATGTTGCAAGTTCATTTGGTAGGTAAAGGTATTTGCGGGGTTTTTACCCGTGATGTTGCGGCAACAAAAGTGCATCAAGTTATCGAGCTCTCCCGCGAAGCGGGTCACCCACTACAGTGCACTATGGAGGAAGCATGATTGCCCAGGAACTAGAAGTAAGTTTGCACATGGCGTTTGTTGACGCAAGAGCTTCACGTCATGAGTTCATCACGGTTGAGCATTTACTCGCCGCGCTACTAGATAATGCAACTTCTGTGGAGGTGCTTAAAGCCTGCGCAGTGAACATAGCTGAGCTGCGCGCACAGCTCAAGAATTTTATTAATGACAACACACCAGTTGTTCCTGGTAATGATGAAGTCGACACTCAGCCTACTTTAGGTTTTCAACGGGTGATTCAGCGCGCCATCATGCATGTGCAATCGACCTCTAATGGAAAAAAAGAAGTTACTGGTGCCAATGTATTGGTTGCTATATTTGGTGAGAAAGATTCTCATGCGGTGTACTTCCTACAACAGCAGGGCGTAACCCGTTTAGATGTTGTGAACTTTATTAGCCATGGCGTTCGTAAAGATCAAACCGAGCATGTCAAGCCTGCTGATCCAGCGCAAGAAACTGAAGAGACTTCTTCTGGCGGAAAAGAAAGTCCACTAGAGCAATACACTCAAAATCTCAATGTATTGGCTAAGCAAGGCAAGATTGATCCCCTTATTGGTCGCGATAGTGAAGTTGAGCGTGTCATTCAGGTGCTATGCCGTCGTCGTAAAAATAACCCATTGTTGGTAGGTGAGGCAGGTGTCGGTAAAACCGCCATTGCTGAAGGGCTTGCTTGGCGTATCGTGAAGGGTGATGTGCCTGATATCTTGGCTGATGCTACTGTCTACTCATTGGATATGGGCGCGCTGTTGGCCGGTACAAAATATCGTGGTGATTTTGAGCAGCGCTTAAAGAGTGTCTTAAAGTCTTTGAAAGACCATACACATGGGGTTTTATTCATCGATGAGATTCATACTTTGATCGGTGCTGGCGCAGCCTCTGGCGGTACTTTAGATGCCAGTAATTTACTCAAGCCCGCCTTATCAAATGGTCAACTCAAATGTATTGGCGCCACCACCTTTACAGAATATCGCGGCATCTTTGAAAAAGATGCGGCATTGTCACGTCGCTTCCAAAAGGTAGATGTAGTTGAGCCAACCGTCGATCAGACGGTACAAATTTTGCGTGGTCTTAAGTCGCGTTTCGAAGAGCACCATAGCGTGAAGTATGCGGCTGCCGCTTTAGTTGCCGCCGCTGAGTTATCTGCACGCTACATTAATGACCGCCATTTGCCAGATAAAGCGATTGACGTTATTGATGAAGCAGGGGCTGCTCAACGCATTCTGCCTAAATCAAAGCAGAAGAAAATAATTGGCCGCCCAGAGATCGAAGAGATTGTGGCTAAGATTGCACGCATACCGCCACAGTCAGTAACGGTTGATGACCGTAGTAAGTTACAAACCCTAGATCGCGATATTAGAAGCGTTGTCTTTGGTCAGGATCCTGCCATTGAGGCATTAGCAAGCGCCATTAAGATGACGCGTGCTGGCCTTGGCAAAATCGATAGACCTATTGGCTCATTCTTATTCTCTGGCCCTACTGGTGTTGGTAAGACGGAGGTTGCTAAGCAGCTTGCCTATATCCTGGGAATTGAGCTTTTACGTTTTGACATGTCGGAGTACATGGAGCGTCATGCAGTCAGTCGTTTGATTGGTGCGCCTCCTGGTTACGTTGGCTTTGATCAAGGGGGCTTGTTGACTGAGGCGGTAAATAAAAAGCCGCATTGCGTGCTCTTACTAGATGAAATTGAAAAAGCGCATCCTGATATTTTTAATATCCTCTTGCAGGTCATGGATCATGGCACCTTAACGGACAACAATGGCCGTAAGACAGATTTCCGAAATGTCATCATCATCATGACCACTAATGCAGGTGCTGAGGCTATGCAGAAGTCCACCATGGGCTTTACTAATGTACGCGAGTCTGGTGATGAAATGGCGGATATTAAGAAGTTCTTTACACCAGAGTTCCGCAACCGCTTAGATGCTATCGTCTCCTTTAAGGCGCTTGATGAAACCATCATCATGCGTGTAGTTGATAAGTTCTTAATGCAATTAGAAGAGCAATTGCATGAGAAGAAAGTCGATGCCACATTTAGCTCTGCCTTGCGTGCACACTTAGCTAAGCATGGCTTTGATCCTTTAATGGGTGCAAGACCAATGCAACGGATTATTCAAGATACAGTTCGCAAGGCCTTGGCTGATGAATTGCTCTTTGGGAAATTAGCGCAAGGTGGCCATGTTGCAGTTGATGTGGACGCTGATGGCAAGATCAAGTTAGAGTTTGATGCTCCCACTGTCCCCCGCAAGGCGCCAAAAACTGATGTAGCTCCAGCTGAAGAGATTTGAAATATTGATTTATTACTAAAAAGAAAAATATATTTCACCACGATAAATGGCTTGATGCTCATAAGATTTATAAAGTAGAAAATGAGAATTTTCAGGATAAGGACATTTGCAGCCCGTGTTCGCAAAACGCTGCAAAGACTCATCACCGAAAAGAATCTCGCGAAGGGGCTGGCGCTAGGATGTTATAGGACGCTGCCCGTCATGCTCTAGTTGCCTTAAA
>CAIKGX010000191.1 GCA_903827075.1 uncultured beta proteobacterium
GCCTGGAATGCCTGAGGCTGGCTATATCCCCATCCCTATGAAGTTGGCGCGTGCTGGTATTAAAGATATTGTGCGCGTCTCTGATGGACGCATGAGCGGCACTGCTTTTGGCACGATTGTTCTGCATGTGACTCCCGAATCTGCGATCGGTGGGCCTTTAGCCCATGTGCGTAATGGGGATCGTATCCGCTTAAGCGTGCAGAATCGAGAGATTAGCCTGCTTATCTCTGACGAAGAGTTAGCCAAGCGCGCCCAAGAAAATCCCATTACCGAGCCAACTGCAGAACGGGGTTATCTCAAGTTATTTTTGGACACTGTCACGCAGGCGGATAAGGGGGTGGATTTTGACTTCCTGAGGGCGGCTAAGATGGTTGGTAAAACGCCAAAATAATATACAAATTAATTCTTTTTAATATAGGCTGGTTATGGGTGGAATCTCACAGTGGGAGCATCTCAGTGTAGAACTTGCGGATGCATTGGGAGATGTCGTCCATTTTGATACAGCGCATCAAGCTGTATATGCTTCGGAAGCGTCCAATTACCGACAAATTCCGATTGGGGTCGTCACCCCTAGAAATACAGAAGAGTTTATTAAAGGTATTGAGATTTGTCACCGCAATCAAGCGCCGGTATTAATGCGTGGTGGTGGCACATCCATGAATGGTCAGACGGTCAATCACGCAGTCATTTTTGACATCTCAAAGTACTGCAACCATATTCTTGAATTAGATCCCATTGCTGGCGCTGCACTAGTGGAGCCAGGAGTAATTTGCGACTCACTAAGAGATGCAGCTGAGGTTTATGGGCTTACGTTTGCACCTGATCCCTCTACGCATAGTCGCTGCACTTTGGGTGGCATGGTGGCGAATAATTCTTGTGGTGCCCACTCCGTGATGGCTGGTAAGACCTTGGAGAACACTGAGGCCCTTGAGATTTTGACCTATGATGGCGCGCGTTTTTGGGTGGGCCCGACATCCGATCAAGAGTTAGAAGAAATCATTGCCACTGGAGGTAGACAGGGTGAGATCTATTTGGCCCTACGCAATTTACGCGATCGTTATGCAGAACTCATTCGTGCGCGCTTTCCTAATATTAAGCGCAGGGTCTCTGGGTATAACTTAGATCAACTCTTGCCTGAGAATGGCTTTAATGTGGCCCGTGCCTTGGTTGGTACTGAAGGAACTTGCGCACTCACCTTGGCAGCTAAAGTCAGGTTGGTGAGAAGCCCCCCTCATCGGGTGGTATTGGTATTAGGGTTTGAGGATATTTATGTTGCGGGTGATGCGGTACCTGAATATCAATTATTCCAGCCTATCGCCATTGAGGGCTTGGATTACAAAATTATTCGGGGTCTTCAGCAACGTAACTTAGCTAAAGCCGAAATTGATTTATTACCAGCAGGTAATGCCTGGGTGGTTCTGGAGTTTGGCGCAGACACTGTTGCTGATGCACATGCGCAAGCAGAAAAGGCAGAGCAGCATTTCAAAACGAGGTCCGAGGGTCCGAGGCCATCCAGCTGGGTAGTTGATGACCCGCAATTGCAAAAACGGATTTGGTCTATTCGAGAAAACGGCGCTTCAGCCACACACCTTTCTATTGATCCAAATTCTCCTGATCCTGTCGTTGGCTGGGAGGATGCTGCAGTAGATCCTCATCGACTGGGCGATTATCTGCGGGCATTTCAGGCACTAGTCGATCGATTTGACTATGAAACCTCTTTATATGGCCACTTCGGCGATGGCTGCGTTCATGCGCGCATTACCTTTAACCTAAGAACGGTTGAGGGCGTTGCTAAATTTAGGGAATTTATTCGTGAGGCCGCAATTCTGGTCGTTGAGTTTGGTGGCTCCTTAACTGGTGAGCATGGAGACGGACAAGCGAGAGCAGAATTTTTGCCGATTATGTTTGGCGAAGAGTTGATGGATGCCATGCGTGAGTTCAAGCGTATTTGGGATCCTCAAAACAGACTCAATCCTGGCAAGGTAATGAACCCCTACCGCGTAGATGAAAACCTGCGCATGGGGCCCGAGTACAAGGTAGTTAACATCAAGACCAAACTTAATTTCTTGAGTCAAGAAGGCAATGGATTTCAGAGAGCAGTTGAGCGCTGTGTTGGTATGGGTAAGTGCCGTAGTGAAAAGGGTGGAACCATGTGTCCAAGCTATCGTGCAACCAAAGAGGAGCGCTTTTCTACACGTGGCCGCTCCCGATTGTTTTGGGAGATGCTGCAGGGCGAAGTGATTGCTGATGGTTGGCAGAGCACCGAAGTCAAAGAGGCATTAGATACTTGCTTAGCTTGCAAAGGATGTAAAAGCGACTGCCCTGCGCACGTCGATATGGCTTCATATAAAGCAGAATTTTTATCGCACTATCATGAGAAAAACCCCAGATCCCGTCAAGCGCTTACCATGGGCAGAATTGGTGACTGGGCGCCATTGGCCAGCAAGTTCTCCTGGCTCATTAATGGTGTGATGCAAACACCCATTCTTTCAAGTATTGCCAAGTTTATTGGTGGGGTAGCACAAGAGCGCAGGATGCCCAAGTTTGCGAACCCAAGTTTTAGAAAACAATTTATACCAGTAAAGCACTCTCAGCAAAACCAACCGAAGGTGATTTTGTGGGTGGATACTTTCTGTGAGCACTTTCATCCTGAGGTGGCTAATGCTGCTGTTGAAGTGCTCAGTCATGGGGGCTTTGAGGCAATCCTGCCTAAGACTCCATTGTGTTGTGGCCGACCTTTATATGACTTCGGCTATCTGGATCTGGCAAAACAAAAGCTCGAGAAAATTTTAGATGCGATTGGTGAGCAGATTGATGGCAAAGAAGGTGCTCCGATTGCGGTAGTGGGTTTAGAGCCTGGATGTATGTCTGTATTTAAAGATGAGTTACTGAAATTCTTTCCAGACGATCCAAGGGCAAGGTTATTGTCATCGAACACCTATTTGCTTGGCGACTTCTTACATGAGCATGGCTATGTACCGCCACCGTTAGATTGCGAGGTGTTAGTGCATTCACATTGCCATCAAAAGTCCTTGTTTGGCACTAAAGGTGATGTCGCACTCTTAACTGCTTTGGGCGCCAAAGCGGATTACATTGATAGTGGTTGCTGTGGAATGGCTGGTTCGTTTGGATTTAATCCAAAACATATTGAGATCTCAAAAGCAGTAGGCGAACTCGTCTTATTGCCAGCTATTCGCAAGGCAGATAAAGACACCATTATTCTGACCAATGGTTTTAGTTGTAGAGAGCAAATAGAGCAAGAAACAGGTCGTCAAGTGATGCATCTTGCAGAACTCTTACTGAAAGCGCATCAGTCTTCTGACCTGGGCTCCCCCCTTAGAGCTTAGCAAGAAAAACGCCACCCTGGTGGGTGGCGTTGGACTGCTACATACTTCAAAATGGTGGAGTCGGCGGGAATCGAACCCGCGTCCGCAAATCCTCTACAACAAGTTCTACATACTTAGTCATGTCATTTGATTTAGCTAGCTAGTCACAGACTGACATGTTCCACGCTGGCGATTCACTTAATTTTCGAATCATTCCCCGTGACATGAAATGATCTTATCTCTTGTAAATGACCCTGACCTAGCTTTCGCTAGCTGACCCAAGAGAGAATCAGTTCAGGGGCAACCGCAATTAAGCGGCTAGTGCGAAACGTTCGTCGTTTGCAGTTATTAC
>CAIKGX010000192.1 GCA_903827075.1 uncultured beta proteobacterium
CGCTGACCTTAAATCGGGTTTTGCTATCTGCTCAGGTCTGCCGGCTCAAGTTATGGGTACCCCAGATAATTATGAGAAAGCTTACACAAAGAGAGAACTCTGCGCTGAAGGGGTATCTATGCGCTACTTTGAGACCTTGACATGAACTAAAGGCCAAGATTGACGGCTTGGCTTAAGTCTAGGCTTACTGAGAAATAGTTAGGCTAGAGGTTTAGCTTAACTGTTGCTTTAGATATTTGCTGATAGCTTGATCTAATTCGCTGAAAATGGGCTCTTCGTTAAGAATGACGAAGTCGTAGATACTCTTTGAGATCGGCCTAAAGGCATCTAGTACGATTGGATCAAAATGTGTTCCCCTGCCATCATCCATCATCTTCATAGTAGTTTCATAATCAAATGACTCTTTATAGGGTCGTTTAGAACAGAGCGCATCAAAGACATCGGCCACAGCAAAAATTCTAGCGGGGTAGGGAATGTTATTGCCCTTAAGGCCTCGTGGATATCCAGAGCCATCCCATTTTTCATGGTGGGCACTCACAATAGACCAGCCTTCATGTAGTAATGTGCGGTTTTGAATAATATCTTCCCCATGCTTGACATGGGTTTTCATGATGGTCATCTCTTCATCAGTGAGTTTTCCTGGCTTTAGTAATATCGAATCAGCAATAGCAATTTTGCCAATATCATGTAACAAGCTGCCAATAATCACGGCTACCATTTCAGAGTGAGAAAGATTAAGCGCCTCAGCAATTTTGATGGCAATTAAAGTCACGCGGTAGTTATGAATTCCCGTTTCTGCATCTCTTTTAGCGGCAGCCTCACCAAGTGATTTGATGATCTGAATATTAGATTTAAATAGCTTTTCCGCTTTGATGTCTTTTTCTTTGGTAAGAAAAATAATGCTGGGATAGACGATTAATCCGCACAGAAGGGAAGCTAAACCAACCATAAGCGCAGTAAATAAAGCCACATTGCTCAGTTGGGCTTCACGCCAAAGCGGAATAATATGCAGTGTTTCCAAGTAGCCGATAACTGAATGAGTGGAATCAGAATCATTAAAGATGGGCGTGATTGTGTTAATCACTCGACGGCCGTCAGATAACTTTTGCGATGTTTGAATAGGGCCTTTAAGTCCTAATAGTCTTGCGTGGTGAGTACCCATCATGGAATGCCCAACTTCACTTGGGGCGTCCCCATATTCAGCAAGCTTATTCCCATCACTGCTATAAATTTCCACTACATCAAAGATGCCATACCGTACTAAAATTTTAACTGCCCTGTCAGCTTCTTCAGGAAAAATATATTGATTACTACTAAATGCGACATCTCTTTCGGTTAGATGTTGTGCCGTTTCTATGGTGATAGCCTTATTTAATTCTTCTGCCGCACTGAATGCTAAAAACCAGGATGCTATTCCCAAAACAATCGCAATAAGGATTGATGAAATGGCAATACGAAGAGCAATTTTTTGATTAAAGGAGAGCATCGCGCTTTAGCTGTCTTGGGTCCCGAGGGCTTAGGTTTTATATGATAGACCCTCAATTATGCTAGCTATACCTTAATCCGAGATCCAATTTAATAATTGAAGTTATATAACCCGACCTGCAATCAGGTGAGAAGGTGCCAAGAACTTATCGGTTTATTTTCCACCTGGCCTAGGTGCACGACAGCTACAGCCATCATTATTGAGGATAGTGGTCCCGGCCTTGGGGAAGAGATTATTACTAGATTAGGTGAGCGTTTTTTTAGAGGGTCAACAAGCGAGTTCTCTACAGGATCTGGATTGGGTTGGTCCATCATCAAGCAGATTGCCAGAGTGGAAAAAGTAAACGTTTTAGTTGAGTCTCCATCAAGATTTGGCGGTCTGAAAGTTGAGATCATATTTTCATAAATCACTTCGTGGAAAAGATAGCATTGAGATTTACCGCAATTTTCTGTTGCATGGTTATTGCTCTCGAATGCCCTGGTGACTAGGTTTTATTTGGCTCTCAGCCAAAACACACTAAAATTATCAGTAATAAATTATTGATAAAAAGTGTCCGTGGAAAACAAGAAAAAGAAGAGATTGTGCACTGCACCAATGATGGAGTGGGGCAACGGCTTCTTCTAAGCCATATAAAATAGACATCCTTATCATTTTTATTTAATTTTGGGGTAAAAAAAGGGGGCAAATCTCCGATTATTCTCAATCTTCTAATAATTACCTATCGGTAATTAATTCTTACAAATCCCTCAAAATCATTTAAGATATTACCTATCGGTAACTTTTGGGGCGGGCGATGGCGAATACTAAAAATGGAGCGGATATCTCCATCAAGATTGGGTCTGCGAAAGACTTGGGGCTATTCATTCAGCAATTTCGCTCATCCCAGAAAATCACTCAGGCAGATATTTCCGGCCTAGCCAATACAGGCAATCGATTCATTGTTGAGCTTGAAAATGGCAAAGAAACAGTCCAGCTTAAAAAAGTGCTCGATGTTTTAGATACCCTTGGATTGGAAATGATTGTCCAAAGGAAGGGTGGTAACTAATGGCGGATATCAAAAAACTCGACGTATATCGCGGCACTGATCTAGTGGGTTATTTGCTTGATGAGTCAGAGCTTAAATTTATATATGCCCAATCATGGTTGGATGCTCAAGGTAAACCCATTTCACCGGCACTGAATTTCTCTGAAAAAGAATTTAGCGGCCTCCCCGTAGAGTCTTATTTTGAGAATCTTCTTCCGGAAGCGGGTATTCGCGAGTTATTAAAGCTGAAATATCAGGTGACAAGTACATTTGGATTGCTTGGCGTTATTGGTGGCGACTCTGCGAGCGACTTAACAATATTGCCAGAAGGTGAGAAGCCAATTAAGCCGGAGTATCAAGCAATCCATTGGGATGAAGTGGCTTTAAGTTTTAAATCGTCATCGGGTCCAGTTCAAGTGGCCCAACAGGAAAAGGGCATGCGCATCTCATTGGCAGGTGCTCAAAAGAAGCTTGGAATTGTGTTGGATGCCCAAGGCAATATCTCTTTGCCATTGGGTAGTGCGCCATCAACCTATATTGTCAAACCTGATATTGCAGGAATAGAGGGTGTCTGGGCGTCTGCTATTAATGAAACCTTTGTGATGAAATTGGCCTCTCAACTGGGCTTAGATGCTGCGCCAGTGCTGTATCAGCCTACTGCGAAGTCTTGCATTATCAAGCGATATGATCGCATTACAGACAAAGCGGATGACATACAAAAAATTCATCAAATGGACCTTTGCCAGCTTGATCAAAAACCCTCGACGGTAAAGTATGAGACAGATGGTGGCCCTAGCTTACTAAGGTGCTATGAGTTATTAAAAGAGAGTGGGGTGCCTGCATCGGATATCAAACGCTTTTTACAATGGATCTTTTTTAATTTATTCGTTGGAAATAACGATAGTCATGCCAAGAACTTATCGGTCTATTTTCTACCTGGCTTAGGCGCACGGTTAACCCCC
Organism: uncultured beta proteobacterium; assembly: GCA_903827075.1. Taxonomy (GTDB): domain Bacteria; phylum Pseudomonadota; class Gammaproteobacteria; order Burkholderiales; family Burkholderiaceae; genus Polynucleobacter. Next base: position 3,473 of record CAIKGX010000192.1, read on the forward strand.
TTTTATGATCTGTTATCTACCTCCATCTATCCAGGCCTATCGA